>JAGWNU010000174.1 GCA_028871175.1 Burkholderiaceae bacterium
TGAACCCCAAAGACAAGGACGGCTACGCCGTCCACGCTATCCTTCCCCGCCCTAAACGGCGGGGCTTGTCGCTCACCTGGTCAACCAGCGACACCAAGACCGAATACGGCCCCGCCCCTTGCCGTGCCCCTCCGGGCGCGGCCGTCGTCGAGTGCCCGCCCTCCGTGTAGAGCGGCGTCCAATTGCTGGACACCCACACGGTGCGGCCGTCCAGGCAGTGCAGCCCGAAGATCTGGTTCAACTGCGGCTGGCTCTCCGCCAGCACATCGAGGTCGGGCCAGTCGGTCTCATGGATGGAGGTCTCGAACTCGTCCACAGCCGCGTGGACAACGGTCGGCAAGGGTCGTCCAACCAGTTAGTCTAGCGGCAGCCCCAGCAGCCGGGCCGCGCTTGGGTTGGCATAGCTGACGCACCGGTCTGCACCACACACCAGAATGCCCTCGGTCAGCGCGTTGACCATCGACAGCAGATCCAGCTTCGGGCAGAAACCCGGTGGCTCGCCACGCGCCGGACAATCGGCCGGCAGGCCGTCGGCAACGATCGACAACCCGGCACCACGGGTGGGAAAAGGCAAGGAATTCAAAGCGGCTTCCAGCAAGGCATGTCTGCGGCCCGGACCCAGCCGGCGCCTTCTGGTCAGATACAACGGCAGCGGCGCGCAAATCTTTCGGGGGAGCGCCATGTTCACCTCGAAAACACGCCGTGACCAACCGGAATGTCACGTCTCGCCCCGGCTTCACGTTTTATTGTGATTTTTGAGTCACTTTATTCGATGCCGATACCGTGCCCGTGACGCCGCAAACCCCCGAGATAGGCCGGATTGACCGCGTTTCTTGCTGGAATGAGCTGGACAGAGCTGCGGAAGAATGCCATCCGAGAACCCGAATTTGCGTTTGCCGCACCGCAAGCCGGGAAGGCTCTCCCCCCATTTCTGTCCCATAGCCCCGAGTGATCCCCATGGCCGAAGCTGCTGCCGCAACCACTGCCCCCGCGCCCGCCAAGGGCGGCTCCACCAAGCTGCTGCTGATCATCCTGATCGTGCTCGTGCTCGTCGGCATGGGTGGCGCGGCGGCCTGGTTCTTCCTCGGCGGGGCCAACCACACCGCGTCCGCTTCTGCGCCAGCCAAGCCGAAGGAGCCGATTTTTGTGGCGATGGAAACCCTGACCGTGAACCTCCAGCCCCAAGAGGGCAACGATCGCTACCTCCAGGTCGGCATCACCTTCAAGAGCTTCAACAAGCATGCAGAAGACGAGATCAAGACCTATACGCCGGAGCTGCGCAGCCGGATCCTGACCCTGCTGGCCAGCAAGACGCCGACCGAGCTGTACCCGGCCGACGGCAAGGCCAAGCTGGCCAAGGAAATCGTCGAACAATGCGAGCAGGTCTACAAGGCCGTCGGCAAGGAATCGCCCGTGGCCGACGTCCTGTTCACCAACTTTGTGATCCAGTGACATGCTCAAGGAAGAGTTTCTTTCCCAGGAGGAGATCGATGCGCTCCTCAAGGGCGTCAGCGACGAGGCGGACGAGGAACCTGTCGAGGCCGACCCTTCAGGCATCCGCACGTACAACCTCGGGTCGCAGGAGCGCATCGTCCGTGGGCGCATGCCGACGCTGGAAATCATCAACGAGCGGTTCGCGCGCAACTGGCGCATCGGGCTGTTCAACTTCATGCGGCGCAACGCGGAGATCTCCGTCGGTCCGGTGAAGGTGCAGAAGTACAGCGAGTTCATCCGCAACCTGGTGGTGCCGACCTCGCTCAACCTCGTGCACGTCAAGCCGCTGCGCGGTACGGCGCTGTTCGTGTTCGACCCCAACCTGATCTTCCTGGTGGTCGACAACCTGTTCGGCGGTGACGGGCGTTTCCACATGCGCGTGGAAGGCCGCGACTTTACCGACGTCGAGCAGCGCATCATCCAGCGCATGCTGCAGCTTGTCTTCGAGCATTACGCCAGGGCATGGCAGCCGGTCTACCCGATCGACTTCGAATTCCTGCGCATGGAGATGCACACCGAGTTCGCCAACGTGGCCACGCCCAATGAAGTGGTGGTCACCACCACCTTCAGCCTGGAGCTTGGCAACAATGGCGGCGATGTGCACATCTGCATGCCGTACACCATGATCGAGCCGATCCGCGACCGGCTGACCTCCGCCATCCAGGGTGAAGCACTGGAAGTCGACAAGCGCTGGCTGCGGCTGCTCTCGCAGCAGGTGCAGACGGCTGAAGTCGAACTGATCGCCGACCTGGCAACGGCCAACGTGCAGGTCTCTGACATTCTGAACATGAAGGTGGGCGACGTCATTCCGCTGGAACTGGACGATGTCGTGACCGCCAAGGTAGACGGCGTGCCCGTCATGGAATGCAACTACGGCACCTTCAACGGCCAATACGCGCTGCGGGTCAACCGCATGCTGAACATGAGCGGCAGCGAGCCTGCCACGGAGTCTGACGATGACAACTGAACCGACCATGAACCCCGGAGCCAGCGCCGACGACATCGACGTCGAGATGACGATGGAAGAGGCCATGGCCCTGGAAGCGGCGCAGCGTGCTGCGGCCAACCCGCCGGCTGCCACGCCCGCCGCCGAATCGAGCGCGGTGTTCAAGCCCCTGACTGCCGACGGCCTGGGCGGTGCCCAGCGCAACGACATCGACATGATCCTGGACATCCCCGTGCAGTTGACGGTGGAGCTGGGGCGCACCAAGGTGCCCATCAAGAACCTGCTGCAGCTCGCGCAGGGTTCGGTGGTGGAACTCGACGCGCTGGCCGGTGAGCCGATGGACGTCCTCGTCAACGGCTACCTGATTGCCCAAGGTGAAGTGGTGGTGGTCAACGAGAAGTTCGGCATCCGCCTGACCGACATCATCACGCCGTCCGAACGCATCCGTAAGCTGAACCGCTAAGCCGTCAACCGGCACGCACCCTGACAGCGACCACTGCTCCCCCCGGGCAAGGTGTTGACATGAACCATGCAGTTGATTGGGCCCGCACCTTTGGCGGGCTGTTTGTAGTCCTGGCGATGATCGTCGCGGCCGGCTGGCTGCTGCGCCGCCTGCAGCAGCGCGCGGGCATGGGCCCCGGCGGACGCCGCAGCCAGGTGATCACCGTGGTCGCGCAGCAGATGCTGGGCGCTCGCGAGAAAGTGGTGGTCGTGGACGTGGAAGGCACGTGGCTCGTGCTGGGCGTCACGCAGCAGCACGTGCAGACGCTGCACACGCTGCCGCGCCCGGCCGATGCGGCACCCACCGCGGGCAGCGACGGTACGCTGGCGACGGGCAAGCCGCCCCGCTTTGCCGATGCGCTGTCCGTCCAACTCAAGCGCCACCTGACGGGGAAATCGGAATGAGCACGCGCGCTGTCTTCCGTTGCCTGGTCACGCTAGCCCTGCTTGGCGCGGCACCCGCGGTGTTTGCGCAGGCCCAGCCGGGTCTGCCGCTGCTGACGGGAACCGCTGGCGGGCAAAGCTACACGCTGCCGGTCCAGACGCTGATCTTCCTCACGTCACTGGGCTTCCTGCCGGCCATCATCCTGATGATGAGCAGCTTCACGCGCATCATCATCGTGCTGTCGCTGCTGCGTCACGCGCTGGGCACGCAAACCACGCCGCCCAACCAGGTGCTGATCGGGCTGGCGCTGTTCCTGACGTTCTTCGTGATGTCGCCGGTGCTCGACAAGGTGTACACCGACGCCTACGTGCCGCTGCGCGACAACAAGATCACCGTGGAGCAGGCCATGGACACCGCCGCCACGCCGCTGCGCCAGTTCATGCTCAAGCAGACCCGCGAGCCGGACCTCGCCCTGTTCGTCAAGATGGGCAACATGCCGGCCATCGCCTCGCCCGAGCAAACGCCGATGCGCGCGCTCATCCCTGCCTTCGTCACGAGCGAGTTGAAAAGCGCGTTCCAGATCGGGTTTGCCATCTTCATCCCGTTCCTGGTGATCGACATCGTGGTGGCGGCGGTGCTGATGTCGATGGGGATGATGATGGTCACGCCGTCGATCTTCTCGCTGCCGTTCAAGATCATGCTGTTCGTGCTGGTGGATGGCTGGCACCTTCTTCTGGGCTCGCTGGCCCAGAGCTTTGTGCAATAAGGAGACGCCATGACACCCGAGTACGTTTTGGACATGGCTCGCCAGGCGATGCAGGTCGCCATGATGGTTGGCGCGCCGATGTTGCTGGTTTCGCTCATCGTCGGCCTCCTGGTGGCGGTGTTCCAGGCCGCCACGCAGTTGAACGAGCAATCGCTGTCGTTCATCCCCAAGCTGCTGGCGGTGGCGGCCACCATGGTGTTGGCGGGCCCGTGGATCCTCAGCGTCATTGTGGATTACACGCGCAATCTGCTGACGAATATCCCCAGCTACGTCAACTGACGTAGCCGCGCCCGCGCCTCGCTGCCCCTTGCCATGATCCAGTTCACCGCCGCCCAGCTCAACGGCTGGATTGCCATGTACTGGTGGCCGCTGGTACGCGTGCTGGCGTTCATCGCCATGGCGCCGCCGTTTGCCAACACCGAAGTGCCGACCTCGATCAAGGTCGCCCTGGGCGTGATCATCACGGTGGCGCTGGCGCCCATGCTGCCTGTGCCGGTAGGCGTTTCGGTGGGTTCCTATGAAGGGCTGTGGATCACGCTGCTGCAGGCGGTGATCGGGCTGTCGCTGGGCTTCTGCGTGCAGCTCGTGTTCTCGGCCATCAGCGGCGCGGGTGAAGTGATGTCGGTGCAGATGGGCCTCGGTTTCGCCTCGCTGCTCGACCCGCAGCAGACAGAAAGCAGCATGCTGCTGGGCCGCTTCATCAGCCTCACGGCCATCACCGCATTCATCGCCGGCGACGGTCACCTCGTGTTGTTGCACGCGTTGTTCGACAGCTTCACCGCCCTGCCCGTCTCAGCCGCGCCCCTGGCCAATCCCGGCTGGCAGACGCTGGCCGGCGGCGGCACGATGGTCTTTGCGCTGGCCGTGCGGATCGCCCTGCCGATCATTGCCATCATGCTGGTCGTCAACCTCGGGTTTGCGGTGCTCTCACGCACCGCGCAGGCGCTGAACCCATTTGCCGTGGGCATTGCCGCCACGCTGGTGGTGGGTCTGATGCTGGTCATGGTGATGATGACCTCGCTTGCACCCGTGGTGGAGCGCTCCGTCATGGATGCGCTGGAACTCGGTGGGCGGGCGTTCGGGCAGTTCGGGGCGCAATGAGCCGTGAGCCCCACGGCAAGGCCGGCGTGATTAAAACGGCTGTTTCATCCTCGCCGGCTGCCACGCGTCGTTCTCCCCGCGGCTGCGCGCAATAACCCCGACGATTTTACCCACGCCGGTTTTCCATACTGTTTCTGCATTGTTACCTACGTCGCGCATCTGACACGAAGTGACGCAAGTGGTTGTTTTCCGGCAGAAGTTTTCAGTATGATTCGGCCCGGGGTTGGGGAATGACAAGCGTATTGAAAGAGAAAATCGGCCGGGATTAACGGTCCACGCATTCACCCAGATCAATCGAAAACAAGAAGAGCAAATTGGGTGAAGGCGAATGCGCTGGTTTGCGCAGTTGTCACTCCCGCGCCGGTTCCGCTCCACGCTGCGGCAACCGGCGGTGCTCCTTATGCGAACACCGAAATGCCCGATTTGCACTGGACAATCCCGGTTGCTCGCTGGTCCTGCTGGCCTGCCATTGGTTCCGATACAGCATCGTCTCCCGACATCGGTTTTATTGAACCGATGGTCAGGCGCCGCCTGAGCACGCTGTCCAAGCGCGCGCTCAAAGTCGCACACGATTGCGTGGCAGACCTGCCGCGCGCGCGTCGTCTTTGCGTCCCGCCACGGAGAGTTACGCCGTACCGCTGGCATTCTGGCTGACATCGAACATGCGCAGCCGGTCTCCCCCACCGCATTCAGCCTGTCGGTGCTGAACGCCATGAGCGGCGTCTTCGGCATCGCGCGCGGCGACACCTCCCCCGCCATCGCGGTCTCCGCGGGCCCTGCCACGCTGGGCCTTGCGCTGCTCGAAGCCCACGCACAGTACACCTTGGACCCTGCATCGCCCGTATTGCTCGTGTATGCGGATGAGCCGGTCGAGAGCCGCTTCGGTGCCGTGACCGACGAGGTGGACGAGCGCGCGCTGGCGATTCTGCTCGACGCCTCGGCGCAGGGCGGCCTCACGTGTTCGCACCGGCCAGCCGCCGCATCGGGCACGGCGGGCATGACAACGCAAAGCCAAGCGGTGCTGCACTGCCTGGCATCCCGCACATCCGGTGCCTGGCAACACGCGGGCGGCACGTGGACATGGCAATGGCGCGAGGGCTCATGGCAAGCACACTGAGCGCTCGCATCAACCAGGCTTGGCGCTTGGCTGCGACAGGCCTCGCCTTCACGGTCTTCGGCATCTGCGGGCTGCTGTTTTCCATCATCGTCTTTCCACTGGCCTGGCTGTGGCCACACCGCGCCACGCGCCAGCGCACCGTCACCTTCGTCATCCACTGGTTCTTCCGTGCGCTCGTGCGGGCACTGCAATGGCTGGGGGTGATGCGAGTGGACGTTCAGGGGGCCGAGCTGTTGCGCCAGGGCGGGCCCGCCATCGTGGTGGCCAACCACCCCACGTATCTGGACGTGATGGTGCTGCTGGCGCTCACGCCATCCGCCTGCTGCGTGGTCAAGAACGCGCACTGGAGCAACCCGTGCTTCTGGGGCATCGTGCGGGCGGCCGAATACATCAGCAACGCCGACCCCACCCAACTGGTCGAAGCAGGCGCGCGCCAACTGGCTTCGGGCTACACCATGATCATCTTCCCCGAGGGCACGCGCAGCCCCGCCAGGCACCGGCTGCACCCGTTCTCGCGCGGTTTTGCCCATATGGCACTGAACGTCGGGGCGCCCATCCTGCCCGTGCTGATGGATTGCAACCCGCCCGCCTTCACCAAGACCATGCGCTGGTACGACGTGCCCCCGCAGGCGTTTTGCATGAAAGTCGCCGTGCTCGCACCGGTCAGTGTCGCGCAGTATGTGCCCGAGGGCTCGCCTGCCACGCTGGCGGCGCGTGCGCTGACCACCGGTATCGAAACCCACATTACCGACCACCTTCTGCAATATGGATTCCTTGAAGCTCGAAATTAAGCAACTCCTGATCGAGGCACTCGATCTGGAAGATATGACGCCGGCGGATATCGACGACGATGCACCGCTCTTTGACACCAACGGCATCGGCCTGGATTCGATCGACGCGCTGGAAATCGGGATCATGCTGCGCAAGCGTTATCAATTGACGATTGCCGCGAATGACGAACACACCCGCGAGCATTTCCGCACGGTGAATACGCTCGCGGCTCTGGTGAAGAGCCAACAATAATCTCGCCGGCATTCGCTACGGTAGAAACAGGGAGAGAACAAGACCATGACGGACACCGAGATCCTCGAACGCATTCGCGCCATTTTCAAAGAGAACTTCGCTATCGAACCGGAGCGTGTCACGCTCGAGGCGCATCTGTTCGAAGACCTGGACCTGGACAGCATCGACGCCGTCGACCTCGCCATCAAGTTGCAGGAAATGACCGGGCGCCGCATCAAACCCGAAGAGTTCAAGACGGTGCGCACGGTCAACGACGTCGTTGGCGCGGTTGAATCTCTGCTGGCGGCGTAACCGGATGCAGGCGCAATCCGTCGATCCGACCCGCCCGTCCACTTCGCAGCCCCGTTGGCTGCGTGGTGCCGCGCAAACGATGCTGAAGATCGCGTACCCGCTGGTATTGATCGGTGCCTGGCATGTCGGCGCGCCGCGCTATGCGGGCATGGCCCTGCTG
>JAGWNU010000012.1 GCA_028871175.1 Burkholderiaceae bacterium
GACCGTGGCAGGCGTGAAGAGCCCCGTGGAAGTGTCGGCCGAGATTCTGGCCACGCTGCGCCAGCGTGCGGAAGATACGTTGGGCGACGAGTTGGTCGGCGCTGTGATTACGGTGCCGGCGTATTTTGACGATGCCCAGCGCCAGGCCACCAAGGACGCCGCCAAGCTGGCCGGCCTGAATGTGCTGCGCCTGCTGAACGAACCCACCGCCGCAGCTATCGCCTATGGCCTGGACAATGCCGCTGAAGGTATTTATGCGGTCTACGACTTGGGCGGCGGTACGTTCGACATCTCCGTGCTCAAGCTCACCAAGGGCGTGTTCGAGGTGATGTCGACGGGTGGCGACTCCGCGCTCGGCGGGGACGATTTCGACCAGCGCATCGTCTGCTGGATCGTCGAGCAAGCCGGTCTGCAACCGCTGTCTGCCGAAGACACGCGCCTGCTGCTGAACAAGGCACGCGCTGCCAAGGAGTGGCTCTCCACCGCCGACAGCACCGAGATTGACGCGATGCTCTCCACCGGCGAGACCGTGCACCTCGTGCTGACTGCAGAGGCCTTTGCCGACCTGACCGCCAACCTCGTGCAGAAGACGCTGTCGCCGGTGCGCCGTGCGCTGCGCGATGCGGGCGTGACGGTCGAAGAGGTCAAGGGCGTGGTGCTGGTCGGGGGTGCGACACGCATGCCGATCATCCGCCGTGCCGTCGGCCAATTGTTTGGCCAGACGCCGCTCACGAACCTCGATCCCGACCAGGTGGTCGCCATTGGTGCGGCAATGCAGGCCAACCTGCTGGCCGGTAACCGTGCGCCGGGCGAAGACTGGCTGCTGCTCGACGTGATCCCGCTGTCTCTGGGCGTTGAGACGATGGGCGGCCTTGTCGAGAAGATCATCCCGCGCAACAGCACGATTCCTGTCGCGCGCGCGCAGGAGTTCACCACGTTCAAGGACGGCCAGACCGCCATGGCCATCCACGTGTTGCAGGGCGAACGCGAGTTGGCCGGCGATTGCCGGTCGCTCGCCCGCTTCGAGTTGCGCGGCATCCCGCCGATGGTGGCCGGCGCCGCACGCATTCGCGTGACGTATCAGGTCGACGCCGATGGCTTGCTGTCGGTCTCGGCGCGTGAAACCGTTTCCGGCGTTGAAGCGTCGATCACCGTGAAACCGTCGTACGGTCTGGGCGACGATGACATCGCGCGCATGCTGCAGGAAGGGTTCCAGTCCGCCGAAGACGACATGCGCCGGCGTGCCCTCGCCGAAGAGCGTGTGGAAGGCGAGCGCCTGCTCGAAGCACTGTCGCATGCGCTGGAAGCCGACGGTGACCTGCTCTCGGCGGAAGAGCGCAACGCCATCGACACCGAAATGGCGGCGGTGCGCTCCACCATGCAGGGTGAAGACCACCGCGCCATCAAAGACGCCGTGGACGCGCTCTCCCGCGGTACCGACGACTTCGCCGCGCGCCGCATGGATCGCAGCATTCGCAATGCGCTCGCCGGCAAACGCATCGAGGAGCTCGGCTGATCGCTGTCGCCGTGCCCATCCACCTTTCATCGAACGAGTTTTTCATGCCACAAATCGTCGTCCTTCCCCACGTCGAATACTGCCCGGAAGGGGCTGTGATCGAAGCCAAGACCGGCACGAGCATCTGCGATGCGCTGCTGGATGCCGATATCGAGATCGAGCATGCCTGCGAGAAATCGTGCGCTTGCACCACCTGCCACGTGATCGTGCGTGAGGGCTTCGACTCGCTGGAAGAGGCCTCCGAGAAGGAAGAAGATCTGCTCGACAAAGCCTGGGGCCTGGAGCCGAATTCGCGCCTGTCTTGCCAGGCCAAGGTGGCCGACGAAGACCTGACGATCGAGATTCCCAAGTACACGATCAACCACGCCAAGGAAAACCACTGACCCGGCACGGCCGTCGGTGGACAGGGAGCCCATCATGAAATGGAACGATATCCAGCAAATTGCCGAAGCGCTGTACGACAAGTACCCAGACGATGATCCGACGCGCTTGAACTTTGTCGACCTGCATAACAAGGTCGTCACGCTGGAAGGCTTTGACGACGACCACAAGCGTGGCGGCGAGAAGTTTCTCGAAGCCATCCAGCAAGCCTGGATCGACGAAGCGGAATAAACGCGTAGCCTCCAACGCGTACGCATGAAAAAACCGGCCCGAGGGCCGGTTTTTCTTTTGGGTCGAAGGCGACGGCGGATTAACCAGCCACCAGCGTACCGTTCTCGATATGGACGCGTTCGCCTGCCTGGAAGCCCGGGGCAGCCTTGTACGTGAAGCTGCGGTTCGTACCGTTGTCCATGCGCACGTTCACACGGTATTGGGTGTCGCGGCTGTAGTAGTTCTCCGCCACATGGCCGCCGTAACCGCCTGCCACCGCGCCGCCGACCGTCGCAAGCGTACGGCCATTGCCGCGGCCAATCTGGTTACCCAGCAGCCCGCCCACCACAGCGCCACCGATCATGCCCAGGCCAGTTTCCCTGCCTTGCGTGGTGATGGGGGTGACAGACGTCACATGGCCGGCATAGGGGCTGGCCGACTGACGCGGCTGGGTTTGCGCATAGCTCGGGCTCGTCGACGGTGCGCGTTCCGCGTAGTACGGCTCGCGAGCTCGCGTTGGAGCGGGCGCCACGTTCTGTGCCGGATACGGAGCCGCGTGATTTGGCTGTGTCGTTTGACCCGGTGCAGCCAGCGCCAGCGGGGCTGAAGCGCCCGGCATGGCCGCTGCCGATTGCGCGGCGACATTCGGGTCGTTGCTGCCCTGCGTTGCCTTCGAGGTCGGCAGCACGCCGGTGATGGCGGCCACAGCGGTCAGGCTGGCGATGATCACGGCCACAGCCGCCGTGGTCATCAGCGGATGCATCCGTCGTGACGACGACGGCACCTGACCCGGCGAGGTGCCACCGTATTGTTGACCTTGGTTCGGTTGGATGTTGTTCGTCATCTTCGTTCTCCTGCGGCCCGTGATTGGTTCGTTGTTCGGCCCTTCGATGATCACAGTGTGGTCCATCGCCCAAACGGATGCCGTTTTAATTTGTAAGCATCTGTACTCCAATTTTTCTATTGAAAATCAGATACTTGGCGGTATTTGATACACGTTGTCAAAGCGAGGCGATGTTACAAATGGCAGGGTAGGCGCGGGATTTGCCGATGCGCGGGCAACAAAAAACGCCCCCGAAGGGGCGTTTCTTTATAGGGGAAGCTAAGCCGATCAGTCTTCCCGGCGCAGGTGCGGGAAAAGGATCACGTCGCGGATGTTCGGGCTGTCGGTGAGCAGCATCACCAGGCGGTCGATGCCGATGCCGCAGCCGCCGGTCGGAGGCATGCCGTATTCCAATGCGCGGATGTAGTCGGCGTCATAGAACATGGCTTCTTCGTCGCCGGCGTCTTTCTGCTCGACCTGCTTGCGGAAGCGCTCGGCCTGGTCTTCCGGGTCATTCAGCTCGGAGAAGCCGTTGGCGATTTCGCGGCCGGTGATGAACAGCTCGAAGCGCTCGGTGATGCCCGGCAGCGTGTCGGAGCCGCGCGCCAGCGGCGACACTTCGACCGGGTAGTCGATGATGAACGTCGGCTCCCACAGTTGCGACTCGGCGGTTTCTTCAAACAGCACGAGCTGCAGCGTGCCAACGCCGGCGTTCAGGAATTGCGGCGCGTTCGTGTCGATCTTGAACTTCTTCAGCTCGGCGCGCAGAAAGTCGACATCGGCAAGTTGCGCGTCGGTGTATTGCGGCGCGTACTTCTGGATCGCCTGGCAGATGGTCAGGCGATGGAACGGCTTGGCCAGATCCAGCTCGCGGCCCTGGTAGGTGAGCGTGGCGGTGCCCGAGGCGTCGATCGCAGCTTGGCGGATCAACTGCTCGGTGAAGTCCATCAGCCAGCGGTAGTCCGTGTAGGCCGCGTAGAACTCCATCATCGTGAACTCGGGGTTGTGTCGCGGAGACACGCCCTCGTTACGGAAGTTGCGGTTGATCTCGTACACACGCTCGAAACCGCCCACGATCAGGCGCTTGAGGTACAGCTCCGGCGCGATGCGCAGGAACATCTGCATGTCCAGCGCATTGTGGTGCGTGATGAACGGCTTGGCTGCCGCGCCGCCCGGGATCGGATGCAGCATCGGCGTCTCGACTTCCATGAAACCGTTGCCGGCCATGAAGTTGCGCAGCGAGGCCATGGCCTTGGTGCGGGCGCGGAACGTGTCGCGCGTTTCCTTCGAGACGATGAGATCGACGTAGCGCTGGCGATACTTCTGTTCCTGATCGGCCAGGCCGTAGTAGTCGCCCGGCAGCGGACGCAGGCTCTTCGAGAGCAGGCGCAGCTCCGTCACAGCCACAGACAGTTCGCCGGTCTTCGTCTTCATCAGCGTGCCGCGCGCAGCCACGATGTCGCCCAGGTCCCACTTCTTGAAGCTGGCGTAGACGTCTTCGCCCACTGCATCGCGGCTGATGTAGAACTGGATGCGGTCGGTGCTGTCCTGCACGGTGGCAAAGCTGGCCTTGCCCATCACGCGCTTGAGCATCATGCGGCCGGCGATGGCCACCTGCACCGGTTCGGCTTCGAACGCAGCCTGTTCCAACTCGCGGTATTTCGCTTGCAGATCACCGGCATGGTGCGTCGGGCGGAAATCATTGGGAAACGCGACGCCTTGCTGGCGGATCTCGGCAAGCTTCTCGCGGCGCTCGGCGATGATCTTGTTGTCGTCCTGCGCCGGCATGGCGGCCGCGGTGTTCGATTCGGCCGGGTTGTTCTGTTCGGTCATGATGGTGATGAGAGGAATGTCGGTTCAGGCGATGTTGCGCAGGTCGTCCAGCTCGGTCGCGCCAAAGTCGGGGTGGACGAGGTAGGTGGCGATGCGCGCAGCGGCGTCTTGCGGCGAGACCAGCTCGCCATGCGCGTGCAGATCGCGGAAGCGCTGCACGCCGGCAAAGTCGGCGCCACGGATGGTGCGTTGCATGTCGGTGTCGATCACGCCTGGGGCAAGCGCCACGGCGCGCACACTGGCGTCGCCATCGGCGTTGATGGCGCGCACGAACATGTCGAGCCCCGCCTTACCCGTGCAATACGCTGCCCAACCGGCGATCGGCCGGCGTGCTGCGCCCGACGAGACCGCCAGCACGCGGCGCTGCGCGTTCCAGTCGGCGGTGCCTCGCAGCAGGGCAGCGGTCAGCGCCATCGGGCCGGCCAGGTTCAGCTGCAGGTGCGGCAGCAGCGTATCGGCACGCAGCGTGTCGATGGTGCCGATCGGCTCGACCGCGCCGGCGTTGAGCACCAGCGTCACGTTGGCAAAGGCGGGCAGGGCGGCAAGCGTCTTGGTCATCCACGCCTCGGCGGCATGCGCGTCGGACAGGTCGACCTGGTGCCAGTCGAGTGTCACGCCGGCGGCTGCCGCCTGCGCGCGCAATTCGGCGTTGTCGCCGCGTGCCACGCAGATCAGGCGGCGACCGGGCTGCATCAGCGCCTGGGCCAGCGCGGCGCCCAGGCCGCGCGAGGCACCGGTCAGGATGAACAGGGACGTGTCGGACATGGCAGTCGCTCGGATGTGGCTCGGATCAGACGCCCTGCTTCAGGCTGGCTTGGATAAAGGGATCCAGGTCGCCGTCCAGCACCTTCTGCGTGTTGGAGATTTCCACGTTCGTGCGCAGATCCTTGATGCGGCTTTGGTCCAGCACGTAAGAGCGGATCTGATGGCCCCAGCCCACGTCCGTCTTGGCGGCTTCCTGTGCGTCGGCAGCGGCCTGACGCTTGCGCAGTTCGTGCTCGTACAGGCGCGACTTCAGCATCGTCATCGCTTCGGCACGGTTGCGGTGCTGCGACCGGTCGTTCTGGCACTGCACGACGATGCCGGTCGGGATGTGCGTAATCCGCACGGCCGAGTCGGTCTTGTTGATGTGCTGACCGCCCGCGCCCGAAGCGCGATACGTGTCGACACGCAGATCGGCCGGGTTGACCTCGATCTCGATCGAATCATCGACTTCCGGATAGACGAAGATCGACGAGAACGACGTGTGGCGCCCGCCCGCCGAGTCGAACGGCGACTTGCGCACCAGGCGGTGCACGCCGGTCTCGGTGCGCAGGAAGCCAAACGCGTATTCGCCCTCGACCTTGATCGATGCGCTCTTGATGCCGGCCACGTCGCCTTCGGACTCTTCCAGCACTTCGGTCTTGAAGCCCTTGCGCTCGCAATACTTCAGGTACTGGCGCAGCAGCATCGACGCCCAGTCGCATGCTTCGGTGCCGCCGGCGCCGGCCTGGATGTCGATGAAGCAGTTGGCAGCGTCCATCGGGCCGGAGAACATGCGGCGAAATTCCATGTCTTCGACAATGGCGCGCATGCCCGCGGTGTCAGCCTCGATGGCTTCGATGGTGTCGTCGTCACCTTCCTCGCGGGCCAGCTCGAACAGCTCGGCGCCGCCGGTGAGGTCTTCGTCGAGCTTGGTCAGCGCCAGTACGACGGTTTCAAGCGACTTCTTTTCGCGACCCAGCTCCTGGGCGCGTTTGGGATCGTTCCAGACCTCGGGGTTCTCGAGTTCCTTGTCGACTTCAACTAGACGTTCAGATTTGACGTCGTAGTCAAAGATACCTCCGAAGGTCGTCGGCGCGCGACTTCAGGTCGGCCAACGTGTTCTGGACGGCATTGAGGCGTTCTGCTTCCATGGTGCAAAAATCCGGTCGGAAACCGGAAATTATAGCGGAATCAAGGGGTTTCCCGGCTGCGCTGCCGGGCAAAAGACGGGTATCGGAAGAGATTGATGCGCCTCGTCTGGCGCGCGGCGTCGCTTCGGTTAGCATGGCGCTCCATCTCCGTGGCTTTTGGCGCCGTCCCGATGATCATTCGCTCGCTGCTCGATACCGACCTGTACAAATTCACGATGATGCAGGTGGTCTTGCATCACTTTCCCGGTGCGCACGTTGAATATCGGTTCAAGTGCCGGAACCCAGGCGTCGACCTGGTGCCGTTCATTGACGAGATTCGCGCGGAAATCCGCCACCTGTGCACCCTGCGCTTTACCGATGCCGAGCTCGATTACCTGCGCGGCATGCGCTTCATCAAGAGCGATTTCGTCGATTTTCTCGGCCTGTTCCATCTCAACGAGAAGTACATCGAGGTGCGACCGGCGCCCAGCAATGATGGCCAGATCGAGATTGTCATCGCTGGGCCATGGCTTCACACGATCCTGTTTGAGGTGCCCGTACTGGCCATCGTCAACGAGGTGTACTTCAGCCGCACGCAAACGCATCCGCAGTGGGAAGAGGGCAAGCGCAGGCTGACCGAGAAGCTGCGGTCGCTGATGCGTCCGGGTCTGGAAGACTGCCGCATTGCCGATTACGGCACGCGCCGCCGTTTTTCGCACACCTGGCACGAACATGTGCTCCTGGAGGCGCGTGCGCAACTGGGCGCCCAATACGCCGGCACCAGCAATGTGTACTTCGCGATGAAGCATGGCATGACGCCGCTTGGCACCATGGCGCATGAGTATCTGCAAGCCTGTCAGGCACTCGGCCCGCGCCTGCGCGATTCCCAGACCTTTGCCCTGGAAACCTGGGCCAAGGAGTACCGCGGCGATCTCGGCATCGCGCTCTCGGACACGTACGGCTTTGACGCCTTCCTGCGGGATTTCGACATGTTCTTCTGCAAGCTCTTCGATGGCGTGCGGCACGATTCCGGCGATCCGTTCGAATGGGGCGAGCGCATGCTCAAGCATTACGAAGATTTGCGCGTCGATCCGAAGTCGAAGGCGCTCATCTTTTCTGACAGCCTGGACATGCCCAAGGTCATCGGTTTGTATGAGCGCTTCCATGATCGCTGCAAACTGGCGTTCGGCGTGGGGACCAACCTCACCAACGATCTGGGCTACACGCCGCTGCAGATCGTCATCAAGATGGTCCGTTGCAACGGCCAGCCGGTGGCCAAGCTGTCGGATGCGCCCGAAAAGACCATGTGCGACGACCCGGCCTATCTCACGTATCTGAAGCAAGTCTTCGGCGTGCAATAGCCCGGGGTGCAATTGGGCTCACGCGGGCGTCGAATAAGTTTCACCGGCGCCGGACGATGGCCGCGCAGGCGGCTCGTATAATCGACCGATCTTTCGGAGCCGCCATGGACACACGACCGGATACCCCCGCCGACCCGCTCGATACGACCCGTGCACGCGATGCGATCTTCGCGCGCATCCGCAACGCGCAGCATCGCCCAGAGCAGCCGACGCCGGGCGAACATGACGCGGTAGCGGATTACCTGAAGCGCCATCCGGCCGGCCCGCGCCCTCCGATGCCGGACGATCTTGTCGCGCACTTCGCCGAGCAGGCATTGAAGATGGCGTCCACGCTCGATACCGTGGCCACGCTCGCGGAGGTGCCCGCTGCCGCGGCCCGGTATCTGGCGGGGTTGGGCCTCAAGCCGCAGGCTGTGGCCTGGACGACGCTGCAGCCGCTCGATTGGGCGGCGGCCGGCTTGGCCGTCGAGTTCCGGCCGCCGGTGCGCGAGCCGCATGCCGATCAGGAACACGGTGACCTCGTCGGCATTACCGGCTGCTTCTGCGCCATTGCGGAGACAGGCTCGCTGATGCTGCTGTCCGGGCCGGACAACGTGGCGTCCACGGCGCTGCTCCCGGAGACGCATATCGCCGTGGTGCCGCAGTCGCGCATCGTCGCCGGCCTCGAGGATGCCTACGCGCTGATGCGCGCGGAGCGAGGCGAGCTTCCCCGTGCCACCAACGTCATCAGCGGCCCGTCACGCACGGGCGATATCGAGCAGACCATCGTGCTCGGCGCGCATGGCCCATACCGTGTGCACGTGATCGTGGTGTCGGGCGCCTGACCGGCGAGCCATCGCCCGGGCCCCGGGCGTTTACACTGGCGTCTTTATCCGTGAGGCGCGCCTGGCTTCTCAGCGCGCCGATGCTAAGGAGAACGCCTGCGTGAAACGGCTCTGGCCCCTTGTCTTCCTGTTTGTCTGCGGTCTCGCACGCGCCGCCGATGTGAATGGCGCTGAGCTTCCGCTGTGGTGGGGCATGCCGTTCGCGGGCATTCTGCTGTCGATTGCCATGGCGCCGCTGGTGGTGCCGAGGCTCTGGCACGATCACTACGGCAAGATTGCGGCAGCCTGGGCACTTGCACTTCTTGTGCCCTTCGGCATCGGCTTCGGCACCGAGGCGGCTGTCGCCTCCGTCGTGCACGCCGCGCTTGCTGAATACATCCCCTTCATTGCGTTGATCGCGGCGCTGTACGTGGTGGCGGGCGGCATCTGCATTCGCGGCAACATCCATGGCACGCCCAGGCTCAACACGGGCCTGATCGCGCTGGGCACCGGCCTGGCCAGCATCATGGGGACGACGGGTGCGGCAATGCTGCTGATCCGGCCGCTGCTGCGCGCCAACGAGGCCCGGCGCCACCGGTCGCACGTGGTGGTGTTTTTCATTTTCCTGGTGGCGAATGCGGGTGGCGCGCTCACCCCGCTGGGCGATCCGCCGCTGTTCCTCGGCTTCCTGCAGGGTGTCGATTTTTTCTGGACCGCGCAGCATCTTTGGCGCCAGACGTTGACGATGTGGGTGTTGCTGCTCGTCCTCTTCTACATCCTCGACAGCTACCTCTATCACACGGGCAAGGAAGTCCTGCCCAACATCACCGACGCCACGCCCGATGAGGCAGGCCCGCTGCGCTTCGAAGGCAACGTCAACTTCGTGCTGCTCGCCGGCATCCTGGGGCTCGTGCTGATGAGCGGGCTGTGGAAGCCAGGCATCGTCTTCCACGTGATGGGTACCGAGGTGCTGCTGCAGAACGTGCTGCGCGACATCGGGCTGGTGTCGATTGCATGGCTGTCGCTCTGGGCGACGCCCGCCAGTGCGCGCGAGGGCAACGAATTCAACTGGGAGCCCATCCTGGAAGTCGGCAAGCTGTTCGCCGCCATCTTCATTACCATCGGACCCGTCATCGCCATGCTCAAGGCTGGCGTCGATGGGCCATTCGCGGCGGTTGTGCGTCTGGTCAACGATGGTGCCGGGCAGCCCAACAACGCGATGTACTTTTGGGCAACGGGGCTGCTGTCTTCCTTCCTCGATAACGCGCCGACGTATCTGGTCTTCTTCAACACGGCCGGCGGTGACGCGCGGATGCTGATGAGCGAGGGCGTCGCCACATTGGCAGCCATCTCTGCCGGCGCCGTGTTCATGGGCGCCACCACCTACATCGGCAACGCTCCCAACCTGATGGTCAAGGCAATTGCTGAAAGCCGTGGCCTGCAGATGCCGAGCTTCTTCGGCTACATGCTGTGGTCGGTGGGCATCCTTGTCCCGATCTTTGTCTTGATGACGTTTGTCTTTTTCCGCTAACTGAACGGTGTTGGAACGTATGAAACCCGGAATCCTCGTGACGCGCGCGCTGTTTCCTGAGGTGCTGGAGCGCCTGCGCGAGACCTTCGATGTGATCGACAACCAGGCCGACGTGACGTATCCACCTGAAGCGCTTGCCGAGCGTCTGCAGGGGCGCGTAGGCCTGCTGGCCAATGCAGCGGATACCATCAACGCAGACTTGATCGCCCGTGTGCCGACGCTGCGCGCGGTTGCAAACATGGCGGTCGGCTACAACAACCTGGATCTGCCGGCGATGACACGCGCTGGCATTCTGGCCACGAATACACCCGATATCCTCACCGAGACGACTGCCGACTTCGGCTGGGCGTTGCTCATGGCCGCCGCGCGCCGTGTGCCGGAATCGGAACGCTGGCTGCGCGCTGGGCAGTGGAAGCGGTGGACATACGATATGTTTCTCGGCGCCGAGGTGTATGGCAGTACGTTGGGCATCCTGGGGATGGGCCGTATCGGGCAAGCCTTGGCGCGGCGCGCGAGCGGGTTCTCGATGCGCGTGATCTATCACAACCGCAGCCGGCTCGCGCCGGAAGTCGAGCAGGAGACGCGCGCAACCTACGTCAGCAAGGAAGCGCTGCTGAAGCAGTCGGACCACCTCGTGCTGGTGCTGCCGTATTCTGCGTCCAGCCACCACGCCATTGGTGCGGCGGAGCTGGCGCAGATGAAGCCGACCGCCACATTGGTCAACCTCGCGCGCGGCGGTATCGTGGACGACGCGGCCCTGGCGCAGGCGCTGGCAGAAAAGCGTATCTTCGCAGCGGGCCTCGATGTCTATGAAGGCGAACCCCATGTGCATCCGGACTTGCTGGAAGCGGAGCATGTCGCACTGACGCCGCACATTGCGAGCGCCACGCATGGCACGCGCCTGGGCATGGCCAACCTGGCCGCCGACAACCTGATCGCTGCGCTCGGCTTTGGTCCGCATGCCGGTCAGCCGCCCAATTTGTTGAACCCAGATGCGCTGGCAGTGCGGCGCACGTCTGCCTGACCGGATTCTCTTATGGACTGGATCGCATTATTCACGCTGCTGGGCGTGGCCCTGGTGGTCGTGCTGTGTGTGTTGATCTGGCGCGGCGTGTCGCGCGGCCAGATGAACGACCTATCACCGATGCTGGCACCGCTGCGCGACGAACTGACTCGCGGCAATGAACGCATCGAGCGCGAGCTGCGCGCGGAAATCGCCGAGACGGCGCGCATCGGTCGCAGCGATGTCACACAACAGCTCGGCCAGTTTCAGCAGGTGCTGACCACGCAGCTCACAAGTGTCGCCACGCTGCAGAACAACCAGATCGACACGTTTGCCCAGCAGCTCACCAAGCTCACGGAGACGAACACCCAGCAGCTCGAAGCCGTGCGGCAAAGTCTGCAGCAACAGGCGCAGCAGGCGCGCGAAGAGCAGGGCAACGCGTTGCGCCGGTTCGGCGAGGCGATGCAACAGCAGCTCGCCCAACTGGCCGAAGGCAACGAGCGCCGCCTGGCGGAAGTGCGCGCCACGCTCGAGCAGAAGCTCAAGGACATCGAAGCCAACAACGCCACCAAGCTCGACGAGATGCGTCGCACCGTCGATGAGAAGCTCCATGCCACGCTGGAGCAGCGGCTGGGCGAATCCTTCAAGCTGGTATCCGAGCGGCTCGAGCAGGTGCATCGCGGCCTGGGTGAAATGCAGGCGCTGGCGCAGGGCGTGGGCGATCTGAAGAAGGTGTTGACCAATGTGAAGACCCGCGGCACCTGGGGCGAGGTTCAGCTTGAGATGCTGCTGGAGCAGATGCTGACCCCCGAGCAATACGACAAGAACGTCGAGACCGTGCGCGGAACCGGCGCACGCGTTGAATTCGCTATCCGCCTGCCGGGCAAGACCGATGCCGATCACGAAGCGACGGTGTGGCTGCCGATCGATGCCAAGTTTCCGAAGGAGCAATACGAACGCCTGCTGGATGCACAGGAACGTGCGGATGCCGAAGCCGCCGCAGCCGCCAGCCGTGAACTCGAAGTCGCGGTGCGCAAGGAAGCCCAGACCATCCACGAAAAATACATCGCGCCACCTGCCACGACCGACTTCGCGATCCTCTTCCTGCCGACCGAAGGCCTTTACGCCGAGGTCCTGCGCCGCTCCGGCCTGACGGATGAGTTGCAGCGCAAATTCCGCGTGACCATCGCAGGGCCGACCACGCTCACGGCGATCCTGAACAGCCTGCAGATGGGTTTCCGCACCTTGGCGCTGGAGAAGCGTTCCAGCGAAGTGTGGCAGGTACTCGGCGCGGTGAAGAGCGAGTTCGGCAAGTTCGGCGACGTGCTGGCTGCGACCAAGAAGACGCTGGAACGCGCCGTCAGCAATATCGAGCAGGCCGAGGTGCGCACACGTCAGATGAACCGCAAGCTCAAGGCCGTGGAAGCGTTACCGAGTGAGGCTGCCCAGAGCGTGCTGGGGCTGGAAACAGCCTTGCCGCAGGAGGATGAGACCGAGGTCGAGTAGGCGGCCCGTTGGTATCCGTCAAAGAAAAGGGGCGGAAGACTCCGCCCCTGCTTCGTGGATCGCCGGTGAGCTATCAGGCTTCTTCCGGCACGTCACGCAGAACGATCTCGATTCCGCCGAAGCGCGCAGCGACCCAGTTGTATGCGCGGCACGCGAGCCACAGCGCGCCAAAGCCGACCAGCGCATTCAGGATCAGGCCGCTGAGCACGACCACTGTCGGCAGTTCGCCGTAGCGGACAAAGCCGACGAAGAAGAACAACCCTACGACCGGCAGCGAAAAACACAAATACACCAACACCAGCGCACGCGCGGTGTGGGCCGGGTGAAGATAGGCAATCTCCTTGGTCATCATGGCATTACTCAAGCTCAGGCAAATCCGAAACGATCAAACTGGCGCAAAGTGTAGCGAATCGACCGAGGCGCCGATACCCGCGCCCGGCAGGTGACGCAAAAAACCGACAGCACGCTTCCACGATGTGTCCGCAACGCGTCCGAAGGTCGCGGCGGCCATGCCGCGCCGCCGATGCGGTCACTAGATCAAGCCATCGAACAGGATCACCTGCACGGCGTCGCCCGCGTTGACCTGGCCTTGCTCATGCGCGAGCACGACAAAGCAGTTTGCCTCGCTCATGGAGCGCAGCACCCCCGAACCCTGCTGGCCGGTCAGGCGCACTTCCAACTGGCCCTGGCTGTTCAGGGTCGCGATGGCGCGCTGGTATTCCGTGCGGCCCGGGCGCTTGCGAATGGGCGCGGCGCTCACCGCCGGCACCAGCGGCGCACCGGCTTCGGCGGCACCCATCATGCGCAGCAGCGCGCCGCGCACGAAGTGATAGAACGTCACCATCACCGCCACCGGATTGCCCGGTAGGCCAAACAGGAAGGCGCTGCGGCCGTTCGACGTGATCCGGCCGAAGGCCATCGGACGGCCCGGGCGCATGGCAATCTTCCAGAATGTCACGTCGCCCAGCTTGGCCATCGTCTGCTTGGTGAAATCCGCCTCGCCGACGGAGACGCCGCCGGAGGTGATGATCGCGTCGGCGTTTTCCGCGGCGGTGCGGAAAGCCGCTTCCAGCGCGGCCGGGTCGTCGCGCACGACGCCCATGTCGATCAGTTCCACCCCCAGCCGCGAGAGCATGCCGTGCAGCGTGTAGCGGTTCGAGTCGTAGACGCAGCCGGCGTCGAGCGGCTCGCCGATGGAGCGCAGTTCATCGCCGGTGGAGAAGAACGCCACACGCAGCCTGCGGCGCACCGGCACTTCAGCGATGCCCAGGGAGGCGAGCAGCCCGATGTCCGCCGGGCGCAAGATGCGGCCCGCGGCAAGTGCCGCGCTGCCCTTGGCGAGGTCCTCGCCACGCAGGCGGCGGTTGTCGCCAGCGCGCACGGCATCACGCGCAAACCGGACCGTAGTGGTGTCGCCTTGTGTGAATTCCTGTGGGATGACGGTATCGCAGCCGGCGGGCATCACGGCACCGGTCATGACGCGTACGGCTTCGCCGGCGCCCGGTGCCCCGTCGAACGCGACGCCCGCGTATGCCGTCCCGACCACGCGCAGTGTCACATCACCCTCGCCGCGTGCGAGTTCGGCGCTTGCGAAGGCGAACCCGTCCATCGCCGAGTTGTCGTGCGAGGGAACGTCGATGGACGACAGCACGTCTTCGGCCAGCACACGGTCGAGCGCACTGCGGATGGGTACGCACGCGAAGCCGCTCACCGGTTGCACAAAGTCGCGCATGATGGCCTGGGCCTGCGCGACGGGCAGTGCGTTGGGGTCGTAGTCGGACAGGCAGGAGACGACGGAGGCGAGGGTGGTCATGTCGTGGGTGAGGGAATCGGCGGCGCGCTAGTGGCGCTTCGCCAAGTGCTGCAGTTCTTCCAGCGTGTTGATGTTGGCGAACGCGGCGCTGTCGTCAAACAGCACGTCGACCGAGGGGTGGCGTGCCGTCCAGGTTTCGATTTTGCGCCCGCCGCCTTGCAGGTAGGCGTTCAGGTCGTCGGCCAGGCGGACATCGATCAGACAGAATACCGGCTGCACCTGTCGGCGTGGTTGACCCTGCTCATCCACCGCCATCGTCACCGGCATGGCGATGCGCGCGTTCGCATCCTCCAAGGCGCGCGCAAGCCGGAGGGCAAGGTCGGTCGGTACGAACGGTGAATCGCACGGGGCAGTCAGCAGGTAGTGTGTCTGGCATTGCTCCAGCCCGGCCAGGATGCCCGCCAGCGGGCCTGCGAAATCCGGCACGGAATCGATCACCACCGGCACGCCGAACGATTCGTACGCGGCCAGATTGCGATTGGCGTTGATGAGCACGTGGTCAACCTGTGGCGAGAGGCGCATCAGCGTATGCATTGCCATCGGGGCGCCGCGAAACGTCTGCAAGCCCTTGTCGACGCCGCCCATGCGGCTGCCCCGGCCGCCGGCCAGGATCAGGCCGGTAATGTCGGATGTTGGAATCATGTGGAGTCGAGGAGGGTGGCCGTCAGCCACCGATGTAGGACATTTCGATGCGCCGTCCGACCGGCTGGGCCTGGCCGCTGGCGCGCAGTTCGGAGTAGCGGTCGGTGCGGCCCTGCCAGACGGCGCGGATCGCGTTGGAGAGTTCAAGATCGCTTGCGCCGCCGCGCAGCAGGGTACGCAGGTCAAAACCCTCGGTCGCAAAGAGGCAGAGATACAGCTTGCCTTCGGTCGACAGGCGCGCGCGCGTGCAATCGCGGCAAAATGCCTGCGTCACACTGGAGATCACGCCGATCTCGCCCGCGCCATCAAGGTAACGCCAACGCTCAGCGGTCTCGCCGCTGTAGTTGGCTGATGCGGGCTCGAGTGCGAATTCCGCCGCCAGGCGCTGAATGACCTCCGCCGACGGAATGACCGAGCGCATATCCCAATGGTTGGTCGTGCCGACATCCATGTACTCGATAAACCGCACGATGATGCCGGTGCCCCGGAAGTGGCGTGCCATCGGCACGATCTGGTCATCGTTGTCGCCTTTCTTGACGACCATGTTGACCTTCAGCGGGGCCAGGCCCACTTGTTGAGCGACCTCGATGCCATGCAGCACTTCGCTCACGGCAAAGTCGACATCGTTCATGCGGCGGAAAGTCGCGTCGTCGATCCCGTCCAAACTGACCGTAACGCGGGTGAGGCCCGCGTCTTTGAGCGATTGCGCCTTGCGGGCAAGTAGTGCGCCGTTGGTTGTCAGCGTGAGGTCCAGCGGCTTACCTTCGGCCGTGGTCAGGCGTGCCAGCATCTCGACCAGGCGCTCGATGTCCTTGCGCAGGAGCGGTTCGCCGCCCGTCAGCCGGATCTTTTCGACACCGTGCTCGATGAACAGCCGCGCCATGCGTTCGATCTCTTCAAACGACAGCAGCTCGGAATGCCGAAGGAAGCGATAGTCCTTGTCGAACACATCCTTTGGCATGCAATAGACACAGCGGAAGTTGCAGCGGTCCGTCACCGAAATGCGGAGGTCGTGCAGGCGACGGCCGTGCGTGTCGGCGAGCCAACCCTGCGCGGGGACGAGCGTGTCCGGCACGGTTGGCACCGTGGCGCGGTGGTGTTGGCCATCGCGCAGGTCGTAGAGGGGGATCACGGTTTCGGTCATGGCGTGGTGCGGTGCGTCAATCCACAGAGCCGGACTGTGCGGTCGATACAGCTTTGAGTGTAACGCAGCCCCCGATCCTTACGGGCAGCATGGTTTCAGCCACGCTCTCGCGCGCACAGGAAAAAGGGCGGCCGAAGCCGCCCTCCTGAACTGCATCGGCGGCAACCCGCCCGTGTATTACTTACTGCTGGTCGGCGCCACCTGACGGCCGGCCGGTTTCAACCAGGATCATCGGACCCTGCTGAATCGGCGGCAACGGCTTGCGCTCGCGCGGCACGCGCTGCGGCGTGATGGTACGGGCAGCCTCTTCCTGCGCGGCTTGCAGTTTCTGTGCGTCCGTGTGGACCCACGTCATGCCGGCCTCGTTCAGCACGCCCTGCAACGTCTCCATCGGCAGCGGCGAAGCCTTGGCAACCGCGCTGACGGGTGCCGGCACTTCGGCCAAGGCTGTCACGACCGCTTCTTGTGCCACTTCCTCGGCGGGCGCTGTGGCCAGCGCCGGCTCGGTCTGCTGCACGGTCGGCATGGCAGAAACCGGCGCCACAGCTTCGGCTGCGTGTACCGGCTCATGGATGACCGGTGCCGGGCTTTCGACAGGCACCTGCGGGGTAGCCTGCACCGGTTCGGTCACGGAGGCAGTCATCTCGGGCTCTGCATGCACGTCGGCGACGGCTTCGTCTGCACTTTCGATGGCTTCAGTGGCTTCGGCCTCGCCTTCCGCACGCACGCCTTCCGCACCTTCACGGTCACGGCGATAGCGGTTACGACCGCGGCGGCCACGACGACGGCGTTCTTCGCCTTCGCCATTGCCTTCTGCGCTGGGGGCAATGCCTTCCACAACCGCTGTTTCCGACGGGGCGGCCGTATCAAGCAGCGTCGGCTGCGGCACTTGCGTTGCGGCGGTTTGATCAATCAGGCCCTCTGCTGCGACTGACGCAGCTTCCTTGCCTTGCTGATCGCGCTCGCGAGCTTCGCGTGGTTCACGATTCTCGCGTGGCTCGCGGCTCTCGCGCGGCTGGCGCTCACGGCGTTGTTCCGGGTTACGCTCGCGGCGGCCTTGGCCTTCGCCGCGGGCTTCCTGGCCTTGCTGGGGCAGACGAGCCTCTGCGGTTTCGCGTGCAGCACCCTCCACCTGGGCCGGCTGGCGGTTGCGATCACGGTTGCCGCGCTGACCGTCACGTTGACCTTCGCGCTGGCCCTGTTGCTGACCTTCGCGGATTTCGTTGCGCTCACGGCCCTGGCGGTTGCCATCCCGGCCGTTCTGACCCTGACCTTGGCGCTCGCCGCGTTCACCGCGCTGGCCACGGCCACCACGATCCTGACGATTGCCTCGGCCTTGGCGGCTGCCTTCTTCAGCACGTTGCTTCGGCGTTTCGACAGGCGCTGCCACCACTGGCTCGGCCGGCTTGGCGCCAAACAGCGATTTCAGCCACGAAACAAAACCACGTTGTGCGGGTACTGGAGCGGGTGCCTGCGCAGCCGGTACGGCTTCCGTGCGGGCCGGACGCTCAGCACGCGGCACCGACACCGGCGCCGGTTGGTCCGGCGTGATGCCCTTGACGGCGGCTTCCTGGCGCGGCTTGGCAGCTTCCTTGCGGGTGCTGTACGCGGTGTCGGCTTCCAGTTCCTTGGCGGCCTCTTCGGCCATCTTGTAGCTGGCCTTGTCGTCGTCCAGGCGCGGATCGTCGTGGCGCAGGCGCTCCAGCTTGTAGTGCGGCGTCTCCAGATGCTTGTTCGGGATCAGCAGCACGTTGACCTTGAAGCGCGTCTCGATCAGGTTGATGTCCGGGCGCTTCTCGTTGAGCAGGAACGCAGCCACTTCCACCGGCACCTGGCAGTGGATCGCGGCGGTGTTTTCCTTCATCGCCTCTTCCTGGATGATGCGCAGCACCTGCAGGGCAGACGATTCGGTATCGCGAATGTGGCCCGTGCCGTTACAGCGCGGGCAAGTGACGTGCGAGCCTTCCGACAGCGACGGACGCAGGCGCTGGCGCGACAACTCCATCAGGCCGAAACGGCTGATCTTGCCCATCTGCACGCGGGCGCGGTCGTGGCGCAGCGCGTCTTTCAGGCGGGTTTCGACGTCCTTCTGGGCCTTGCTCGACTCCATGTCGATGAAGTCGATCACGATCAGACCGCCCAAGTCACGCAGGCGGAGCTGACGAGCGATTTCATCGGCAGCCTCAAGGTTGGTGCGCGCTGCGGTTTCCTCGATATCGGCGCCCTTGGTGGCGCGCGCCGAGTTCACGTCAATGGCGACGAGCGCCTCGGTGTGGTCGATCACGATGGCGCCACCCGAGGGCAGCATGACCATACGCGAGTACGCCGATTCAATCTGGTGTTCGATCTGGAAGCGCGAGAACAGGGGAACGTCGTCGCGGTACTTTTTCACCCGATTCATGTTGTCGGGCATCACCACGCTCATGAAAGCGCGGGCCTGATCGTAGATGTCGTCCGTATCGATCAGGATTTCGCCGATATCCGGCTGGAAGTAATCGCGAATCGCGCGAATCACCAGGCTGGATTCGAGATAGATCAGCAGCGGAGCCTTGTTGTCGACGGCAGCGCCATCAACGGCCTTCCACAGCTGCATCAGGTAGTTCAAGTCCCACTGCAGCTCTTCGGCCGAGCGGCCGATGCCGGCGGTGCGGGCGATGATGCTCATGCCGTCCGGCACTTCCAGTTGCGCCATCGTCTCGCGCAGTTCCTGGCGGTCTTCACCCTCGATACGCCGCGACACGCCACCGCCTCGCGGGTTGTTCGGCATCAGCACCAGGTAGCGGCCGGCCAGCGAGATGAACGTGGTCAGGGCCGCGCCCTTGTTGCCGCGCTCTTCCTTCTCAACCTGAACGATCAGTTCCTGGCCTTCGGACAGAGCGTCCTGGATGCGTGCGGTGCGCACGTCCACGCCGTTCTTGAAGTAGGCGCGGGCGACTTCCTTGAAGGGGAGAAAACCGTGCCGCTCTTCGCCGTAGTTGACGAAGCAGGCTTCCAGCGACGGTTCGATGCGGGTGATGACACCCTTGTAGATATTGCCTTTGCGCTGTTCGCGCCCGGCGGTTTCGATGTCGATGTCGATGAGTTTCTGACCATCGACAATGGCGACGCGCAGTTCTTCTTGCTGCGTCGCATTGAACAACATGCGTTTCATTGCAACCTCACTCCAATGCCGTGCAAGCACGGCGCTTCATGGAGCACGCAAAGGCGGAGCGGGTGGTCAACGAATTGCCGAGGTGTCGGCCAGCAAAAAAGGCGCGACGGGGCACGGGCGAAAGAAATGAGGGCATTCCACGCGTCATCATGGATGGCAGGGCGGAGTCCGCGGACGCGGTTGGCGTCCAGTTGCGCGTCCTGTCACTCGTGCCACGGGCCCGATGCATGTGCAGGCGGGCCGGCGGCGGCGAGTCGCGTGAAGCGACCACAAAGAGCGAATTGACGGACGGCCTGTCCGGACGAAACCCGCGGCGGGCGAATCGGGCGGCATGCTGCTTGTTAGAGTTTTGCCGCCGGACCGCCATGGCAACGCGGTAACCGGATACTGAGCCGGCCGGCACCAGCTTTGGTGCGGCAAGGGCTTCTTTCACCAAGCGGGCGCCGTATGGAAACCATTGGCGCCCGCTTTTGAATTCTGTTCTACCAGCTGCTCGTTCCACGCTGACCGACGTTGCCGATGTGATCTTTGGTCCACATCTTGCGCAGTGAGACAGCGGTGCGTGCTGCTATCGTGCCGATCAGACCGGCCACGTGATTAGCTTTGTAACACAAGTGGGCGGGAGAGCGGCACGTTCCGGACGGAAACGGTGGCTGTGTACAATAGCTGTTGTTTCGTCCCGACCGGCTTTGCTGGCGCCTAAACGACTGTCCAGCGAGAAAATTATATTGAAAATGAATGAGTTACGCCATCCATTTGATGGCCGCATTCAACAAGCGGTACGTGACGCACTCGACGGCAAATCCGTTGCCTATGTTGAGATCGGCGACGACGCCGAAGGTCAGCGCATCGACAATTTCCTGATGCGGCTCGCCAAGGGCGTGCCCAAAAGCCATCTCTACCGCATCCTGCGCGCCGGGGAGGTGCGGGTCAACAAAGGCCGCGTCGACGCGGAATACCGCCTGAAGCTGGGGGACATCGTGCGGATTCCGCCGCTGCGGATCGCCCAGCAGGTGGAGGCGCCGCGTGCGGTGCCTGCCGCGGAATTCACCATCCTCCACGAAGACGCGCACTTGTTGGTGATCGACAAGCCGGCCGGTGTTGCCGTGCATGGTGGCTCGGGCGTCGCGTTCGGAGTCATCGAACAGTTGCGCCAATCACGGCCAGAGGCCAAGTTTCTCGAGCTCGTGCATCGGCTGGATCGAGAAACGTCGGGTGTATTGCTGCTGGCCAAGAAGCGCTCGGCGCTGGTCGCGCTGCACGAGCAGATTCGCGAGGGGCGGCTGGATAAGCGATATTTCGCGGCCGTCAAGGGCGTCTGGCCGCATCAGCGCCAGCACATCAAGGCCCCGCTGCATAAGTTCACCACCCCTGAGGGCGAACGGCGCGTGCGCGTTCAGGCGGATGGGCAGCCATCGCATACCATCTTCAACAAGCTCGGTGTGTTCGGGCCATACACGCTGCTTGAAGCCGAATTGAAAACCGGTCGCACGCACCAGATCCGCGTGCATCTTGCCCATGCCGGGTTTCCTATCCTCGGCGACGAAAAATACGGTGATTTCGCACTGAACAAGGCGCTGTCGCGCGCAAATGCCGTTCCGCGGCTTGCGCGGATGTTCCTGCATGCGCATCGCCTGCAACTCACGCATCCGCATAGCGGTGAAACCGTCACCTTCAATGCGCCGTTGCCACGCGAATGCGCCGATTTCCTGAAAGCCCTCCACTCCGACAATTCCGATGCCGCAGCAGCGCTTTGATCTGATCGTGTTCGACTGGGATGGCACGTTGATGGACTCGACGCCGGCGATTACGCGCTCGATCCAGCTCGCGTGTCGTGACCTTGGCCTGCCTGTGCCAGACGATACGCGCGCCAGCCATGTCATCGGCCTGGGTTTGAGGGATGCACTGGAGTACGCTGTCCCGACGCTGGATCCGGCGGATTACGGCAAGCTCGCCGAGCGCTATCGCTTTCATTACCTCAGTCGCGACGCGCATCTCGTCCTGTTCCCGGGGGTGCGCGAGATGCTGGACACGTTGCGGCGCGAGAACTATCTGCTCGCGGTAGCGACGGGCAAGTCGCGCGTGGGCCTGCAGCGTGCGATGGAAGCGACCGGCCTGACTGGCGTGTTCGACAACACCCGCTGCGCCGACGAGACGTTCTCCAAGCCGCACCCGGCCATGCTGCTCGAGCTCACGCGTGACCTCGGGATGGACGTTGAGCGCACGTTGATGATCGGCGATACCACGCATGATCTGCAGATGGCTGCCAATGCGGGCGCCGCCGGCGTCGCCGTTGCCTATGGTGCGCATCCCGCCGACGTGCTGCACACGCTTGCGCCGCTGTACTGCGCGCAGTCGGTGTCCGATCTGCACCGCTGGTTGGCCGACCATGCCTGAGGTTGGCGGGCCGGTCCGCGTTTGCGAGAGCGCCGCGCTGGAAGATGGCGGCCTGGGTGTGCGTTTTTCCGTGGAGGTACGGGGGCGTGCGATGAGTGCCTTTGTCGTGCGCTACGCAGGCGGAGTGCACGGGTATCTGAACCAGTGCGCGCACGTACCGATGGAAATGGATTGGCAGGAAGGGCAGTTTTTTGAAAGCGCAGGGCTGTACCTGATGTGCGCTACGCATGGCGCCATTTACGAACCCGATACTGGCCGATGCGTTGGCGGGCCATGTCGCGGCGCGCACCTGTCGAAGCTCGACGTTGCCGAGCGCGATGGCGCAGTCTGGTGGCAGCCCGATGCGTTGTTCCGCGCACCCAACGCCGTGCCGCCGGCGAACTGACGTGATCCAGATCTTCGATTTTTCCGACTCCTCCCTATCTCGCCCATGACCGATTCGAACCCGCCGAAATCGCCTGAAGAGCGCGCCGGCAAGCCTGAAGCCCTGGAAGTCACGCAGCAAGCCGATCATCCGCTGGAAGCCGAGTTGCGTGATCCGGCCGCCGGCCGGCCGGCATCGGGGCAGGCAGCCGCATCGGCCGAGGCTGGCGGGTGGGAGCGGGCAATGCTCGAGAAGGTGCTGATGGCGAGCCTCCGGGAGCAGCGTGCCGCGCGTCGCTGGCGCATCTTCTTCCGCTTTGTGTCACTGGCCCTCGTCGCCCTGATGATCTACGTGTTTGCCAGCTTTGAAGGCGAGACGGTCAGTACCGGGCGTCACACCGCGCTGGTCTCGCTCGACGGCGAAATCGCCGCGAAGACGAACGCCAGCGCCGAGAACATCAACGCTTCCCTGCAGGCCGCGTTTGCGGATGACAACACGGTCGGCGTGATTCTCAAGATCAATTCCCCGGGCGGCTCACCGGTGCAGGCGGGCATGATCAACGACGAAATTCGTCGCCTGCGAGCCAAGCACAAGAACATCCCGCTGTACGTGGTGGTCGAGGAGATGTGTGCCTCGGGCGGTTACTACGTGGCCGCTGCCGCGGACAAGATCTATGTCGACAAGGCGAGCATCGTCGGCTCGATCGGAGTGCTGATGGACGGCTTCGGCTTTACTGGCCTGATGGACAAGGTGGGTGTGGAGCGTCGTCTGCTCACTGCGGGGTCGAACAAGGGAATGCTCGATCCGTTTTCCCCGGTATCACCGCAGCAGAAGCAGTACGCGCAGGAAATGCTTGACCAGGTGCATCAGCAATTCATCGATGTGGTCAAGCAGGGCCGCGGCAATCGGTTGAAGGATGATCCAACGTTGTTCTCGGGGCTCTTCTGGACGGGCGCCAAGGCCGTGGATCTGGGCTTGGCGGATGCGATCGGCAGCTCGGATTTCGTCGCGCGCAACGTGATCAAGGCGCCGGATGTGGTCGATTACACCATCAAGGAAAATTTCGCCTCGCGCGTGGCACGCAAGCTGGGCACGGCGATGGGGGCAGGTGCGATCGAGGCGCTCGCTGCCACCGGCCAGCTCAAGCTGCTGATGAAGGAATAGCGCTCATCGCGCCAAGATCGAGAAGATGGCGGGCCGTTTGTGCAAGTCCAGCCGGCCTGCGCCCCAATCACTGACGGGCAGCGTGACAATCTGCTCGCTCGGCAGTGTCAGGTCCACCGCAATGGACAGCAGCGTGCCCGGCGCACAGGCGGCCTGGATGGCGTCGAGCAAAGCGCCATTGCGGTAGGGCGTCTCGATGAAGACCTGCGTTTGTCCCGCTGCGCGCGAGTGCTGCTCCAGAGCGCGCAGCTTGGTCTTGCGTTCCGCGGTGTCGACCGGCAGGTAGCCGTTGAACGCGAAGCTCTGGCCGTTCAGGCCAGAACCCATCACGGCCAACAGGATCGAACTTGGCCCCACAAGCGGCTTAACGCGCACGCCGTGTCGGTGTGCCAAGCGAACGAGGTTCGCACCCGGGTCAGCCACCGCTGGCACGCCGGCCTCTGACATCAGCCCGGCATCTTGGCCGGTAAGCACGGGTGCCAGCAGGGCTTCCAGTTCAGATTCCGGCGTCTTGACGTTCAACTCGCGAATGGTGATTTCCTGGAGCGATCGCGCAAGCGGGGTCGTCTCAGCCAGTTTCTTGAGCAGGGCGCGGGCGGTCTTGGCGTGCTCCGCAACAAAATAATCGAGCCGGGCCGCGATATGCTGGACGCCCGCCGGAATCACGTCGGGCAGCGGGTCGTCTGCGTCGCGCAGGCCCAGCGTATTCGGAATGAGGTAGAGCGTACCGGTCATGGCTTACGCAAACAGAGGGTAATGCACGTTACGCAGCATGCTCGTCAGCGCAATGAGTGGAAGGCCCACCAGCGCGGTCGGGTCCGACGACTCCACGCGCTCGAGCAGCGCAATGCCCAGACCCTCGGATTTCGCGCTGCCGGCCACATCGTACGGGTGTTCCAGATGGAGATAGGCATCCAGTTCCTCGTCGGTCAGGTCGCGGAAGGTGGCGAGTGTACGAACGTCCTCGCTTTGGTGCCCCCCGGTGCGGCCGTCATACAGGCACAAGGCCGAGTGGAATGTGACGGTGCGGCCGCGCATCCAATGAAGCTGGGCCAGTGCGCGGGCGTGGTCGCCCGGTTTGCCGACCTGCTTGCCGTCGAGTGTGGCCACTTGGTCGGAGCCGATCACCAATGCGCCTGGATGGGCCGACGCGACTTTCTCCGCCTTCTGCCGCGCCAGACGCAGCGCAGTCTGTTCAGGCGACTCGCCTGCGGCAGGCGTCTCGTCGATATCCGGTACCACGATCTCGAACGGCAGGCGCAGGCGCTCAAGCAGTTCACGCCGATAGGGGGAGCTGGACGCGAGAATCAATGGCGGACGCGAGGCAGAAGTCATAAGTGCTTGAAGATGCAGTGGATTTTGAGCGAAAACCTTTTGACGTCTGAGGTTTCTGCCCGCTATAATCCCGCGTTTCGCGGTTTGGCCGCGCAGTGTCGCAAACCGGGCGCCCAGGCGCAAGGTGCTGTGAGCGCTGCAAGTTGCCTTTCGGTTTCGCGCATCAACGGCTCGCGTTCAGCAGGTTCGATCAGTGGATTTTCGTGCATTCGATCTTTTCGCGTTCATCCGCGCTGGCGAACAGGCGAGCGGCTCTATCGGTTTGAACGATATGCCCCGTCTGCGGGCCGAACAGGCCGCCGATGCCCCGGCCGATGCCAACGTGCAATTCCGTTGGCGCATGCAGGGTTCGGTGCGCGACCAGACTTTCGTCGCGGGTCAGCCAACGCGTCAGCGCCTGTTTGTCGACCTGGAAGTGGATGGCGCGGTGTGGCTGCAGTGCCAGCGCTGCCTCAAGGGGTACGAGCAGGCATTGCCGGTGCGTACCCGTCTGGAGGTCATGCGCTCAGAGGCGGAAGCCGATGCGGCACCGCTGGATGATGACGAAGCGGATGTCATCGTCGGCTCGCGCAGCTTCGATTTGATCACGCAGATCGAAGACGAATTGCTGCTTGCGTTGCCCGTATCGCCGCGTCATGCAGTCTGTCCGGATGAGGTCTTGCCGGAAGCGGTTGAAGCCGAAAAGAAGCCATCGCCGTTCGCGGTGCTGGCCAATCTGAAAACCAAACATTAGGCGCACGCGCATCGTGTGCTGATGGCAGTACGTTTCACACGCCTACCGGAATGGCTACGCTCCGGCTCCGTGTGATGTGATAAAATCGATCAAATTGCTTAGGAGTCAGTCATGGCTGTTCAACAAAACAAGAAGTCGCCGTCCAAGCGCGGCATGCATCGTTCGCACGATTTTCTGACGGCGGCCCCGATCGCTGTCGAGCCGACCACCGGTGAAACCCATCTGCGCCACCACGTGAGCCCGAACGGCTATTATCGTGGCCGCAAGGTTGTCAAGACCAAGAACGACTGATGCGGATTGCCAGTCCTCTGGCAAGCGTGTCGGGTTGGTCTGAACGCACAGGTTCATGATGCAAACAAAGAAAGCGGCAAGCCAATTTGCCGCTTTTTTGTTGAGCGGGGTCCGGTAAAGCGTGTACCGGTTTGTGTACCATACGCGCGCCAACGGCCGGAGCCGCACATGAAACCGCAACTCAGATTCGCATGACCATCAAGCTTGCCATCGACTGCATGGGTGGCGATCACGGCGTTGGCGTGACGATCCCGGCAGCGATCCAATTTCTCGCCGCGCACGCAGATGTCGAGATGCTGCTCGTGGGGCAGCCCGATGCCGTCGCGGCACAGCTCAAACGGCTTCACGCCACAGCCAACCCTCGCATCCACGTCATCGCGGCCACCGAGGTCGTGTCGATGGATGACCCGGTTGAGGTTGCATTGCGCAAGAAGAAAGACTCTTCGATGCGCGTTGCCATTAATCAGGTCAAGGAGGGCGCAGCTCAGGCGTGCGTTTCTGCCGGCAATACCGGCGCCTTGATGGCCGTGTCGCGTTACGTTCTCAAGACGCTGGACGGCATCGATCGCCCCGCCATCGCAACCGCCATCCCGAACGAAAAAGGCGCCGGCACCACGGTGCTCGATCTTGGCGCCAACGCCGATTGCGAGCCTGAGCATCTGCTCCAGTTTGCGCAGATGGCTTCGGCGATGGTCTCGGTGGTCGAGCAGAAGCCTCGCCCGACGGTGGGTCTGCTCAATATTGGCGAAGAAGTGATCAAGGGCAATGAGGTCGTCAAGCAGGCGGGTGAGTTGCTGCGCGCCTCCGATCTCAACTTTTTCGGCAACGTCGAAGGCAACGATATCTTCAAGGGCACGACCGACATCGTCGTCTGTGACGGCTTCGTCGGCAACGTCGCGCTCAAGAGCACGGAGGGACTCGCCAAGATGATCGGCGAGATGCTGCGCCAGGAGTTCAGCCGTTCGTGGTTCACCAAGTTGCTGGCAGTGGTGGCGCTGCCCGTTCTCGTGCGTTTTAAACGCCGTGTCGATCATCGGCGCTACAATGGCGCCGCGCTGCTTGGCCTGCGCGGTCTTGTGATCAAGAGCCACGGTTCGGCTGACGCCTACGCGTTTGAATGGGCGATCAAGCGTGCCTATGATGCGGCGGCCAACGGCGTGATCGCCCGCATTGCGCAGGCGTTCGAATCGCACGGCGATGCAGCGGACAGCGCGCCTGCCGTTGCGCACATATCCACCTCTACCCCGGCCGCCGACGCTGCCTGAGCGCGTTGCTCCCGAGTCAGATTTCACCCCACCGCATATGACACGTTACGCAAGGATCATCGGTACGGGCAGCTATTTGCCGCCCAAGCGGGTCACCAATGACGAACTGGCGGCGCAATTGGCCGAAAAAGGCATCGAGACGAGCGATGAATGGATCGTCTCGCGCAGCGGCATTCGTGCGCGCCATTTCGCGGAACCCAACGTCGCCTGCAGCGATCTCGCCGTGAAAGCGGCCGAGCGCGCCATCGAGGCGGCTGGTATCGACCGCAGCGAGATCGACCTGATCATGGTGGCGACGTCCACGCCGGATTTCGTCTTTCCCAGTGCGGCGTGCCTCGTGCAGCAGAAGCTCGGCATCACCAATGGTTGCCCGGCATTTGACGTGCAGGCAGTGTGTTCCGGCTTCGTCTACGCCCTCGCAACGGCCGATAAATTCATCCGTGCCGGCGGCTATCGCAACATTCTGGTGATCGGTTCGGAAGTATTCTCCCGCATCATCGATTTCAACGATCGGACTACGTGCGTCCTGTTTGGTGACGGCGCCGGCGCTGTGGTCCTGCAGGCGTCGGATGAGCCCGGCATTCTGTCGACCGCGTTGCACGCCGACGGCAGTCATGCCGATATCCTGTGCGTGCCCGGAAACGTAGCCGCGGGTGCGATCCAGGGCAGCGCTCTCCTGTACATGGACGGCCAGGCCGTGTTCAAGCTCGCCGTGACGGTGCTCGACAAGGTCGCGCGTGAAGCCCTGGCCGCTGCGAAGCTGGAGGCCTCGCAGGTGGACTGGCTGATTCCGCACCAGGCCAATATCCGCATCATGCAAGGCACGACGAAGAAGTTGGGCCTGTCGAACGAGCGGCTCATCGTGACAGTCGACGAACACGGCAACACATCGGCCGCGTCGATTCCGCTCGCGCTCGACGCCGCGGTGCGCGACGGGCGCATCCAGCGCGGTCATCACGTGATGCTTGAAGGCGTGGGTGGTGGTTTTACCTGGGGCGCCGCATTGCTGCGCTTCTGATACACGAATCTCAGAAAACACAACACGAGCCATGACATTTGCTTTCGTCTTTCCCGGCCAGGGTTCGCAGTCGGTCGGCATGCTCAATGCATTTGCCGACCATCCTGCCGTTGCGGCCACGTTGGCCGAGGCGTCCGACGCGCTCGGTCAGGATATCGGCAAGCTGATCGCCGAGGGCCCGGCGGAAGAACTGAACCTGACCACCAACACGCAGCCGGTCATGCTGACGGCCGCTGTTGCCGTCTATCGCGCATGGCTGGCCGCGGGTGGTCCTGCACCGTCCATCGTGGCGGGCCATAGCCTGGGCGAATACTCTGCACTGGTCGCGGCGGGCGCGATCGCGTTCAAGGATGCCGTGCCGCTGGTGCGTTTCCGCGCCAAGGCGATGCAGGAGGCTGTTCCGGTGGGCGAGGGCGGTATGGCAGCGATTCTCGGGCTGTCGGACGATGACGTGCGTGCGGCATGCGCTGAGGCCTCGGCAGTCGGCGTGGTTGAAGCCGTGAATTTCAATGCGCCGGCCCAAGTGGTGATCGCTGGCGCCAAGGCGGCTGTCGAAAAAGCCTGCGAGATCGCGAAGGCCAAGGGCGCCAAGCGCGCGCTGCCGCTGCCGGTGTCGGCGCCGTTCCACTCGACGCTACTCAAGCCGGCTTCGGATCGTCTGCGCGAGTACCTTGCCGGCGTTACCGTCAACACGCCGGTCATTCCGGTCATCAACAACGTGGACGTGGCAATCGTGAACGACCCGGCTGCCATCAAGGACGCATTGGTGCGTCAGTCCGCTTCGCCGGTGCGCTGGGTTGAGACCGTGCAGAAGATGAAGGCTGACGGTATCGCCCGAGTGGTCGAATGCGGCCCCGGCAAGGTGCTGGCTGGTCTGACCAAACGTATTGATACGGACATCGTGGGCGATGCCATCTTTGACCCGGCTTCGCTGGAAGCGGTGCTCGGACAACTCAAATAATCGGCGGGATTCGTATGACCGGAGCATTGAACAATCAGGTCGCGCTGGTCACCGGCGCGTCGCGTGGCATCGGCCGCGCCATCGCGCTGGAACTGGCGCGACAAGGCGCAATGGTGGTCGGTACGGCCACTTCGGACGCTGGTGCGCAGGCCATCACGGCCTACTTGGCCGAGGCGGGCCTGAAAGGCGTGGGCGTGGTGCTGAACGTGAATGACGCCGCGCGCTGCGAGGCTGTCATCGACGAGACCATCAAGACCCATGGCGGCTTGAACATCCTCGTGAACAACGCCGGCATTACCCAGGACAATCTGGCGATGCGCATGAAAGACGAGGAGTGGACGTCGGTGATCGACACGAACCTCTCTGCGGTGTTCCGCCTGTCTCGCGCAGTGCTGCGTCCGATGATGAAGGCACGTGGCGGCCGCATCATCAACATCACTTCCGTGGTGGCTTCGGCTGGCAACCCGGGTCAGGCAAACTATGCTGCGGCCAAGGCGGGCGTGGAGGGCATGTCTCGCGCGTTGGCGCGCGAAATCGGCAGCCGTAACATCACGGTCAACTGCGTTGCCCCGGGCTTTATCGATACCGATATGACGAAGGTCCTGTCGGAGGAACAGCACACGGCGCTGAAGGCGCAGATCCCGTTGGGCCGTCTCGGCGCCCCTGAAGATATCGCTGGCGCCGTTGCTTTTTTGGCGTCACCGGCAGGGGGCTACATCACCGGGTCGACGTTGCACGTCAATGGCGGCATGTACATGGGATAAGAAGCCGTCCCGGCGGTGGTTGTGCGGAGTCTTGCGCATGCGCAAGAAACCGTGAAATCGCCGAACTAACTGGCTTTTAGCATCATGTTGAGCGCATTTTGTGCATGGAATTCCGCGCGGTTTTTCGCCGCGCAAACCTGCTAGAATGCGCGCACTTTTTGTCGAATACTTCCCTGGAGGGTTAAATGGACAACATCGAAGCACGCGTCAAGAAGATCGTCGCGGAACAACTCGGCGTGGCTGAGGGCGACATCAAGAACGAGTCGTCGTTCGTGAACGATCTGGGCGCGGATTCGCTCGATACGGTTGAGCTGGTGATGGCGCTGGAAGACGAATTCGGCATGGAAATCCCGGACGAAGAAGCCGAGAAGATCACCACGGTACAGCAAGCCATCGACTACGCAACCGCCCACGTCAAGGCGTAAGCGTCAATCGATCTCTTGACATCGCGGGCCACAGAAAGGGCTGTTATCCGGTTTGACCGGGTGGCGTGCTTTCTGTGGCCTTTGTCGCTGATACAGAGTTGCAGGAAAGCATAGTGAGCCGTCGTCGCGTCGTCGTAACCGGCCTGGGGCTGGTTTCTCCGGTAGGAAACTCGGTCGCCGAGGGGTGGGCCAATCTGGTCGCCGGCAAGTCCGGGATCGCCACCGTCACCAAATTCGATCATTCCAACCTGGCTGTGCACTTCGCCGGTGAAGTGAAAGGCTTCAATGTCGAGGATTACATCTCGGCCAAGGATGCCCGCCAGATGGATACGTTCATCCATTACGGCATCGCGGCCGGAGTGCAGGCGCTGAAGGACAGCGGGCTTGAAGTGACGGAGGCCAATGCTGAGCGTGTTGGCGTGCTGGTTGGCTCGGGCATTGGCGGCTTGCCGATGATCGAAGACACCCACGCCACTTACATGGAGCGCGGTCCGCGTCGCATTTCGCCGTTTTTCGTGCCGGGCTCGATCATCAACATGATCTCGGGTCACCTGAGCATCATGCACGGGTTGAAGGGCCCCAATCTGGCGGCCGTCACGGCATGTACGACCGGCCTTCATAGCATCGGCCTGGCCGCCCGCCTGATCCAGGCGGGTGACGCAGATGCGATGGTTGCTGGTGGTGCGGAATCGACCGTTTCGCCCCTTGGGATCGGCGGCTTTGCCGCGGCCCGTGCGCTGTCCACGCGCAACGAGGATCCGGCTACCGCATCCCGCCCGTGGGACAGGGATCGCGACGGCTTCGTGCTGGGCGAAGGTGCCGGGGTCATGGTGCTCGAGGAGTACGAATCGGCCAAGGCACGCGGCGCCCGCATCTACGCGGAGGTCGCTGGCTTCGGCATGAGCGGCGATGCATACCACATGACCGCGCCGAACATGGACGGTCCGCGCCGCTGCATGCTCAACGCGCTGCGCGATGCCGGCATCAACGCCGACCAGGTTCAGTACCTGAACGCGCACGGCACGTCGACGCCGCTGGGCGACAAGAATGAATCCGATGCCATCAAGGCCGCCTTCGGCGATCATGCGGACAAAGTTGTCGTGAATTCCACCAAATCCATGACCGGTCACTTGCTGGGTGGGGCAGGGGGGCTGGAGTCGGTGTTCACGGTGCTGGCGCTGCATAACCAGGTGTCGCCGCCGACCATCAACATCTTCAATCAAGATCCCGAGTGCGATCTCGATTACTGCGCGAACACCGCGCGGGACATGAAGATCGACGTGGCCGTGAAGAATAATTTCGGCTTCGGGGGGACCAACGGCACGCTGGTCTTCAAGCGTCCGTAGGTACGAGTGGGGCGTGCCAGAGACGGCCCGCTCCGCTTGTCACTCTTACCTTGGTCGTACACCGCATCTCATTTCCCGAGCCATATCGGCGGCTATGCATGATCGGTCGCCTCGGCATCACGAGTCTTCTCTGCGTTGCCTTGTCCTGGTCGATCGCCGCGTGGGGTGCCGCATGGTCAATTGCGGCGTGGTGTGTGGTTGGCACGTTGGTGCTCGCGGCAAGTGTTCCTCTGGTGATGAATCGGTCGCCGCTTGAGATGGAACTGATGTGGCGGACGCGTCTCAGAACGGATGGTGAATCCGGGCAGCCCATGTGGCAACTACGCTTGGCGATGCCCCAAGCGATCCGAAACGCGCCGCTGCTATGGTCTTGGGCGGTCGGTGAGCGTGTCCTGATTCTCGGCGTCGCGCACCGCGGCTGGTGTCCGCAGATTTTTGTGCTGATCCCACCGTGGTTCGCTCCCAAGCTGTTGCGCCGTATGCGAAGTCTGCTGCGCCTGGGGCCGCCTCCAGCGACTACCCGGGTGTCCGGTGTGTCGTAGGTAAAATGCAACATCCATAGTCACAAAAATTCAAGGCGATACACTGCAGGTGAAGAATCCGTGAGCGAACGCGAAGCCGACCAGATCCTCGTCGAACGCGTCCAGCAAGGCGACAAGCGGGCGTTTGAGCTGCTGGTGGTCAAGTACCACCGGAAGATCATTCGCCTCGTCTCCCGCTTGATCCGTGATGCGGCTGAAGTCGAGGATGTGGCACAGGATGCCTTTATCAAGGCCTACCGGGCGCTGCCTCAGTTCCGGGGTGAGTCTGCGTTCTACACGTGGCTGTATCGCATCGCGGTCAACACGGCCAAGAACTACCTCGCGACCCAGGGTCGACGCCCGGAGTCGTCCAGTGACATCGACACCGAAGAGGCTGAAACTTTTGCCGACGGTGAACAACTAAGGGATATCAATACGCCGGACTCCATGCTGCACACCAAGCAGGTGGCCGAAACGGTCAACCGCGCGATGGAAGCGCTGCCCGAAGAATTGCGTACCGCAATCACGCTTCGGGAGATCGAGGGTCTGAGCTATGAGGAAATCGCCGAAGCGATGGAATGCCCGATCGGAACGGTCCGGTCGCGGATCTTCCGGGCGCGCGAGGCGATTGCCGAGAAGTTGCGCCCCTTGCTGGGAACGGTGGAGGGCAAACGGTGGTAGCCAGCCGATATGACAAGCCGGCGGCCGGAAGCGGCTGCAAACGGTGAAACCTCGGGAAGTCTTCTCTCGGATCGTTGATTGGACGTTGGAGTTTTTGGGGTCGGGAAATGGGTCAGGCTCAATTGCAGACGGCAGAAGCGGAGTTCGCACTACGTATCTCTGCCTTGATGGACGGTGAAGTTGCTGCGCACGAAGTGTCGTCCGCGGTGGAACTCGCCAAGGACGGCGACGGTGCCACGCACTGGCGGGAGTACCAACTGATCGGCGACGCGCTTCGGTCAGAAGATCTCCTGAATACGCGTTCGTCTGAAGATTTCCTTGACAGGTTTTCCGCCCGTCTCGACGCCGAACCGCACCTGCTTGTGCCGGGTGTCGCGCAACGCTCTCAATCTCGCGATCGACACCGCTTTCTGGTGAGCCCTGCGTGGGTCCGTCGGATCATGCCGTCGACCGCAGTGGCCGCCGCGGTGGCAGCAGTCAGCTGGGTCGTCGTGCCGCAACTGCATGGCCGCGCCGATGGCAGCGATGGCTCTCCTGCGCTGGTTGCCAAGGCGACGCAGGGCCCGGGCGCCGGCGCGCAGGCTCTGACCGTGGCGGCTGCCGATGACACGCCAATGATCCGTGACGCCCGTCTGGACGAATATCTGAGTGCCCATCGCCAATCGGCGACCAACGGCATGGTGGTTCCGTATCTGCGCGCGGTGGCCAACGGGGTGGCAAACACCCAGGACTCCAATCAGGAATAATGCGGGCATCCATGTCGAAGGTGTGGCACCCCGTTGCCGGGGCAGGCGCCCGCAAGCTGCAGGCCGTTCGTCGGTCCGTCTTCATTCTCCTCTGTGCTTCGGCGTTGGCCACTGCTGCGCAGCCACAGCCGGCTCCCATGCCGCGCAAGGAGGCTGCTTCGTGGCTGACGAAGATACATCGTGCTGCCCTGAAGCAAAACTACGTGGGCACGCTGACGTATCAGCGCGGCACCGGCATCCATTCCACGCGCATTCAGCATTACGCTGATCTCTTCAACAACGAGTACGAGCGCGTGGAAGCGCTGGATGGCAAGCAGCGCGAGATGCTGCGCCAGAACGATGTCGTCCGCAATCTGATTTACGACATCAAGCTGGTCGTCACCGAAAAGCAGGAGCACAAGGACAGCTTCCCTGCGTTGCTCGCCACGACCAATGGCGATGTGCTCGATCAGTACGACATGCGGCACCTGCCGCCCGAGCGTGTGGCTGGCATGGATTGCGAGGTCTTCCAGCTGGATCCCAAGGATGGGTTCCGCTACGCCTACCGTATCTGGGCGGAACACAACAGCGGCTTGCTGATGCGTGCGCAGACCATCGGTGAGGATGGCAAGGTGCTCGAGCAGGTCGCCTTCTCGCAAGTCGAATTGGGTGTGCCATCGGAGAAGCAGAAGATTGTTGCCGCGCTCAAAAGCTTGAGCGGCTGGAATCACTACGAAGTCGTCACGCAACCCACCAACCTTGCCGAGCAGGGCTGGACGATCGGAATACCTGTCAAGGGCTTCCAGAAGATTCGGGAAGTCCGCCGACCGCTCGGCGATATCGCGCCGGCAGGCAAGGGTGGCCACGCTTTCGAGGTGCAGCAGGTCGTGTTCAGCGATGGGCTTGCCGGGCTGTCGCTCTTCATCGAGCCGGTCTCCGAAAAACGCATGCGTCGTGAGGGCTTCATATCCCAGGGTGCTACGCATGTGATGGTGCGCCGCGTCGCCGATTTCTGGCTGACGGTCGTGGGCGAAGTGCCGTTTGCTACCATCAAGCAGTTTGGAGCAGCGGTGGACTATAAGCCGACCGCTGCCAACGCCGTGAACGGGGCCAGCCGGCCGGCTACCAGCGCTTCCCAATAAGCTGGCACTTGCCGCTTCGGCTGCCGTTCGGCCTCGCCTCGTCAGCGCGATTTCTCTAGTTGTTTCTATTTCGGGGAGCTTTCATGCGTACCGCTCGATCCCTCCATGCCTTGCGTTTGCTGTGTGTTGCCGCCGTTGTGGCGGTGGGAGGGGCACTGGTGCCGGCCCACGCGCAGAATCCCGTTGGTGGCGGGGCCGCGGGTACTTACGGTCTGCCCGACTTCGCCGATCTGGTGGAGAAGGTCAGTCCTGCCGTCGTCAATATTCGCACCACCGAAAAGGTGCGCATGCGGAACGGCCCGAGCGATGACGACATGGCCGAGTTCTTTCGCCGGTTCTTTGGTGTGCCCATGCCGGGCGTGCCGGGGCAGGGGCAGGGGCAGAAGCGGCGCAACGCACCACCCCAACAGGAAGAGGAGCAGAGCCGCGGCGTCGGCTCCGGATTCATCATTTCGGGCGACGGTTATATCCTGACCAACGCACACGTGGTCGAGGGTGCCGAGACGATCTACGTTACGCTGCTCGACAAGCGTGAATTCAAGGCCAAGGTCATTGGCCTGGACAAGCGGACCGACGTCGCGCTGGTCAAAGTGGACGCGTCAGCGCTGCCAAGCCTGAAGCTCGGCGATTCTGACAGGGTTCGCGTGGGCGAGTGGGTTCTCGCCATTGGATCGCCGTTCGGGCTGGATAACACGGTCACCGCCGGCATCGTGTCTGCCAAGGGGCGGGATACCGGTGACTACCTGCCGTTCATCCAGTCCGATGTGGCGGTCAATCCGGGCAACTCTGGCGGCCCGCTGATCAACCTGCGTGGCGAGGTGATCGGGATCAACAACCAGATCTACAGCCAGAGCGGCGGTTACATGGGCATTTCGTTTTCGATCCCGATCGATGAGGCGATGCGTGTGGCTGAGCAGCTCAAGACGCAAGGCCGGGTCACGCGCGGCCGCATTGGTGTGGCGATTGACAATGTGCCGAAGGACGCCGCCGAGTCGCTCGGCCTGGGCCGTGCGCGCGGGGCATATGTGGGTAACGTCGAATCGGGCGGTCCTGCCGACAAGGCAGGCATTGAGGCGGGTGACATCGTCCTGAAGTTCAATGGCCGAGACATCGAAAAGGCAGGCGATCTGCAGCGTCAGGTTGGCGAATCCAAGCCGGGCACGCGTGCAACCGTGCAAGTCTGGCGCAAGGGTACGACGCGCGATCTGGCGGTGACCGTGGCAGAGCTGCCGTCCGATGCCAAGGTTGCGCAGCGCAGTAAGGGGCCGCAGCCAGACAGCAGCCAGCAAGGTCCGGGCAAGCCGAATGCGCTGGGTCTGGTGGTGGCGGATCTGTCTGAAGGCGCCCAGCGCGAGTTCAAAACAAAGTCGGGTGTCGAGGTGCTGGTGGCCGAAGGGCCGGCCGCACGCGTGGGTATCCGCCCCGGCGACCTGATCCTGCGGGTAGGCGATACCGATATCGCGAGCGCCAAGCAGTTCAACGAAGTGGTCGGCCGGCTTGACAAGAATCGCATGGTGGCGGTGTTTGTCCGCAGGGGCGATGCCACCCAGGTGGTGACGATGCGCCCTAGCACGGCGCGTTCGGGTGGCGGGCAGTGATCGAACTGACGCTGTACGGTCGCTCTTACTGCCACCTGTGCGATGACATGAAACTCGCGCTGGAGCCACTCCGGCATGGCTTTCGTTTTGTCTTGCATGAGGTGGATGTCGACAGCGATCCTGCGCTCGAGGACCGCTTTGGCGAGCTGGTGCCGGTGCTGATGACGGGCGCGCCACACATGTCTGTTGATGGAGCCATTGAGTTGTGTCACTACTTCCTTGATGTGGCCGTCGTGCGGAAATGGCTTGCGGCGCAGACGCCCAGCCTTTGACGTGACACTGCCGCAAAAAGAGGCGCAGGAAGCCCCCTGAAATCCGGTAAAATCGCCTGTTAGCGCCGATTTTTGCGTCGCATGATTTTTGTGCGTGACCTCGGCATCGACTCCAATACCTCCCGCCGGCGCCGTCCACCGCGCGCCGGCCATGCCGGAGCCGCTTCGCGTCCCGGCAGACGCGCCCGGGATGGGCGCGCTTTTCGACGCATTCGATGGACAATATCCGCAATTTTTCGATCATCGCGCACATCGACCACGGCAAATCGACGCTCGCCGACCGCATGCTGGAGCTCACCGGCACGATCGAGCCGCGGCGCATGCAGAGCCAGGTGCTCGATAGGATGGACCTTGAACGCGAACGCGGCATCACCATCAAGATGCAGCCGGTGCGGATGAACTGGAACTACAGAGGTGAAACCTATGTATTGAATCTCATCGATACGCCCGGCCATGTCGACTTCGCGTATGAAGTATCCCGCGCGCTCTCTGCCGTCGAAGGCGTCATCCTGCTGGTCGACTCGACGCAAGGCGTGGAGGCGCAGACGCTCTCGGTATTGTCGGTCGCGCGCGAGCTCGGCCTTGTGATCATTCCGGTCGTGTCCAAGATCGACGCGCCGCATGCGCGCGTCGAAGACATCCGCAGCGAGCTTGCGCTCTTGCTCGGTTGCGAGGAAGCCGACGTGCTCGGCGCCTCCGGCAAGACGGGTGAAGGCGTCGCCGAAGTGCTCGACAGGATCATCGAGCAGGTGCCGCCGCCCCGCGAGCATATGCAAGGCACGCAAGGCCTCATCTTCGACTTCGCGTACTCGGATCATCGCGGCGTCATCGTGTATCTGCGCATCTTCGGCGGCAGCATCAAGAAGGGCGATGCGCTGCGCTTCGTCGGCGCGGGAGCCGACTTCACCGCGCTTGAGATCGGCGTGCTCACGCCGGACGAATCCCCGCGGGAGAGCCTGACGGCCGGCGAGATCGGCTACATCGTCACGGGCATCAAACGCCCCGGCATCGCGCGCGTCGGCGATACGATCACATCGCAGAGGCATCCCGCGCCCGGCCTTGCCGGCTATCGCGCGCCTACTCCCGTCATCTGGGCGAGCGTCTACCCCGAAAGCCAAGATGATCTGCCGCTTCTGCGCCAGTCGCTCGAGCGATTGCGTCTTTCGGATTCGTCGCTCTCGTACGAAGAAGAGTCTTCGGGCGTCATGGGCAAAGGGTTCCGCTGCGGCTTTCTCGGGATGCTTCATATGGAGATCATCACTGAGCGTTTGCGGCGCGAATTCAATATGGATCTTGTCGTCACGATGCCCACGACCGTCTACGAAGTCACACACATGGACGGCACTATCGAGGAAGTGTATGCGCCAGCGCGTTTTCCTGATGACGGTACGGCAAAGCGCGTGCGCGAGCTCTGGACCAAGATCGAAGTCATGACGCCGCCGGAGTATCTCGGCGCCGTCTCGCAGCTTCTCCACGATCACGAGGCCAATGTCGGCGATACCGAGACGCTGCCCGACGGCAAGATGCAGATCTTGGCGGAAATGCCCCTGCGAGAGCTTATGCGCGGCTTTTTCGACAAGCTCAAAAGTATTTCGAGCGGTTTCGCATCCCTTTCATACAAGATTATGGGTCTGCGCGATGCGGATGTCGTGCGGCTCGATATTCTCGTTGCCGAAGAGCTT
>JAGWNU010000175.1 GCA_028871175.1 Burkholderiaceae bacterium
GCGACATAGCTGCCGTGGCCCCAGACGGTGCCAAGCTGCTGGCCGCCTGCCGCGAGCCAGGCTTGTTGGCCGCGCTGGATCTGTTCACCGGTAAAGAGCACGCCACCGGTGGTGGTGACGACTGCCTGCGGGATCGGCGGCGCGGCCAGATAGATCTGCCGCCCCAGATAGCCGAGTGCCCCGAATGACAGGACGAAGATCAGGCCGAGCCACCGCCACAGCCTACCGTTGGTTTTCATGACAAGGTTCCTCGCAAGAGTGCAATAGGAAGAAAGCGTTCAGGCGCCACCGCAGCTGCCGCAGCACTGGCCGGTACTGGCTGCAGATGCCTTGCGGGTGATGGCCACGCGCCACGTATGGGGGCCGCGTTCCAGGTAATCCCACGCGAACTGCCCCGGGCGGTCGAGCTGGAACTGAGACTGCAGCGGACGCGGATCGTGGTCATTGATCAACTCCAGGCTCTGGCCGATGTCGAGCTCCCCAAACGCGGAGAAGATCAGCGGATGGCGTTCGCGCGGCGCCAGTACGCGCAGGTCGAGTTGAATGGAAGGCGTGGGCTGGGTCATGGGTGCTCCGTTCAGGTGGTGTTCAACATCAAAAGATGCATCAAGAATGCATCTATAGTACTGAGGACGGCAAGCACGGTTATTGATGTATATCAGATGCTTGTTTTAGGGCGGCTCTTGCTGTTGTTTCCGGCCACTGGCCACGGCTGGCGTTTGCGCTGCATCAACACCGCGGTTGTGAGGGGCTTCTAACGTGGAGCAGACGACACCACACCGAACAAACGGGGGAAAAAATGAGCCGTCTCCATACATTCCGCGGTCTGATGCGCGCGGGTCTGATTTCTGCTGTGCTTGGGGCACTGGTGGCGGGGGCTGCCGCCCGTGCAGCCACCCGGCTCCCTGGCGACTTCGGGCCGCCGCGCGGCGAACCGATCCACGCCGTCCTGACGAGCCCGCCCAACGTGCCGCCACCGGTCCATCGCAACTATCCAGCCAAGGTCATCGTGGAGCTGGAGGTGGTCGAGAAGCAGATGCAGATTTCCGAGGGCGTCAACTACACCTTCTGGACGTTCGGTGGCACGGTGCCCGGCAGCTTCATCCGCGTGCGCCAGGGCGATACGGTGGAGTTCCACCTGAAGAACCACCCCGACAGCAAGATGCCGCACAACATCGACCTGCACGGCGTGACCGGGCCTGGCGGCGGCGCGGCATCGAGCTTCACCGCACCGGGGCATGAATCGCAATTCACCTTCAAGGCACTCAACGAGGGCATCTATGTCTACCACTGCGCCACGGCGCCGGTGGGCATGCATATCGCCAACGGCATGTATGGCCTGATCCTGGTCGAGCCGCCTGAAGGCTTGCCCAAGGTCGACCATGAGTATTACGTGATGCAGGGCGACTTCTACACCGCCGGCAAGTACCGCGAGAAGGGCCTGCAGGCGTTCGACATGGAAAAGGCCATCGATGAACGCCCGACCTACGTGCTCTTCAACGGCGCGGAAGGCGCGCTCACCGGCGACAAGGCGATGCACGCCAAGACTGGAGAGACGGTGCGCATCTTCGTCGGCAACGGCGGCCCCAACCTGGTGTCGAGCTTCCACGTGATCGGCGCGATCTTCGATCAGGTGCGCTATGAAGGCGGCAGCAACGTGCAGAAGAATGTGCAGACCACGCTCATTCCTGCCGGCGGCGCAGCCATCGTGAAGTTCACGGCCAAGGTGCCCGGCAGCTATGTGCTGGTCGACCATTCGATCTTCCGGGCCTTCAACAAGGGCGCCATGGCGATCCTGAAGGTCGATGGGCCGGAGAACAAGCTGGTCTACTCGGGCAAGGAGCTGGATTCGGTCTACCTCGGCGATCGTGCAGCGCCGAACATGACGGCGGTCACCAAGGCGACCGAAGCCTCGGTCACCGGCACGCTGACCGTACAGGATCAGGTGCAGGCAGGGCGCGCGCTGTTTGCGGGTACGTGCTCGGTGTGTCACCAAGGTAACGGTGCGGGGCTGCCGGGTGTATTCCCGCCGCTGGCCAAGTCCGATTTCCTGGCAGCCGACCCGAAGCGGGCGATGAGCATTGTGCTGCATGGCCTGAACGGCAAGATCAAGGTGAACGGCCAGGAATACGACTCGGTCATGCCGCCGATGACGCAGCTCAACGACGATGAAATCGCCAACATCCTGACCTACGTGCTCAACAGCTGGGACAACCCGGGTGGCCGTGTGAGCGCCGACGACGTCAAGACGATGCGTGCCCAGCCCGCGCCGGCCAAGGCCGTGGCCGAGCATTGAACCGATAGCGTGATCGCCATGTCCAGCCTCGCCTCGCGTATCGCAGCCATGCTGGTGGCGCTGGCAAGCACCGCCGCCCAGGGGGCCGCCTATGTGCGGTTGCCCGGCGGCGACTTCGACAGCGTGCTGCCGCAGAACGCGCCGAACCTCCCGCAGCGGGTCCGCATTGAGCCGTTCGAGCTGCGCACCTTGCCTGTGACCATTGCCGAGTTCCAGGCTTTTCTGCAGACGCACCCGGCCTGGCAGCGGGACCGGGTACCCGCGGTTTTCGCGGGCCCCGCCTATCTGTCCGACTGGGCTGATGCGCTGCATCCGAGCCCGCAGGCATCGCCGCAAGCGCCGGTAACGGGCGTGAGCTGGTTTACCGCCCGCGCCTATTGCGAGAGCGAAGATGCGCGCTTGCCGACCTGGCTGGAGTGGGAATCCGCCGCGGCCGCCGACGCCACCCGTGCCGACGCCCGCGACGATCCGCAATGGGCGCAACGCATCCTGAACTGGTACGAGCGGCCGGCCGCGAGCGTGCTGCCACCCGTGGGCGGCCCTGCCGATGTGCATGGCGTGCGCGACATGCACGGCCTGATCTGGGAATGGGTCGACGACTTCAACGCGCTCTTCATCGCAGGCGACAGCCGGACACAGGGCGACCCCGACAAGCAGAAATTCTGTGGTGCGGGCGCCATCAGCATCGTGCGGCGCGATAGCTATGCCGTCTTGATGCGCGTGGCGCTGCTGTCCTCGCTCGGCGGCGCAGATTCCACGGGCAGCCTGGGTTTTCGCTGCGCTCGCACCCTCAACGGAGAACCTTCATGAAGCTACTCAACCTCATCCGTCATGTGCTGCTGACCACGCTGCTGGCGGCAAGCGCAGCGGGCGCCCAGGCGGCAGGGCCGGCCGCGACCAGCTCGCTGTATCAATCCGACGTGGCCTTGACAGACCAGAACGGCCGGGTCTTTCACCTGGCGGACCTGCGTGGCGAGCCTGTGCTCGTGAGCATGTTCTATTCGTCGTGCCAGATGGTCTGCCCGATGATCTTCGAAACGATCCGGGCCACGCTGGCAAAGGGTGGCAAGCCCGCACACGACGGGGTGCGGGTCCTGATGGTGACGATCGACCCGGAGCGTGATTCTGTCGCGGCCCTCAAGCAGACGGCAGCCGCGCATGGAGCGGACGACCGCTGGCAGGTGGCCCGTACGACCGCCAGCGGCACCCGCGAGGTGGCCGCGCTGCTGGGCGTGCAGTATCGAAAGCTGGCCGATGGCGACTTCAACCATTCCAGCACGATCGTGCTGCTCGACGCAGACGGCCGGATCAACGCCCGTACCAACACGCTGGGCGCGGTCGACCCGAAGCTCGTCGAGTCCATGCGCAAGCTGGTCTCGGCCCAGCACTGAGTTGCCGGGCCAGGCGCCTAGGCGTAAGGCACCACCGCCTGGGTCTGCACGCCGAGGCCATCGATGCCCAGACGCATGGTGTCGCCGGCCTTGAGATAACGCGGCGGCTTGAAGCCCATGCCCACACCCGGAGGCGTGCCGGTGCAGATCAGGTCGCCGGGGTACAGCGTCATGAAGCGGCTCACGTAGCTCACCAGGTGGGCTACGCCAAACACCATGGTGGCTGTGTTGCCCCTCTGCACGCGTTCACCGTTGACGTCGAGCCATAGCCCCAACGTCTGCGGGTCGGGCACTTCATCCCGCGTGACCAGCCACGGGCCGACCGGGCAGAAGGTGTCGCAGCCCTTGCCCTTATCCCATGTGCCGCCGAGCTCCAGCTGGAACGCGCGCTCGGAGACGTCATTGACCACGCAGTAGCCGGCCACATGCGACAGTGCGTCCTCGCGTGAGACATCGCGCGCTGTCTTGCCGATCACGACGCCGAGTTCGACTTCCCAGTCGGATTTTTCGGAGCCCCGGGGCAGCATCACGTTGTCGTTGGGACCGTTCAGCGCGCTGTTGGCCTTGAGAAAGACGATGGGTTCGGCCGGCGGCGCCATGCCCGCCTCGGCAGCATGGTCTGCATAGTTCAGCCCGATGGCGATGATCTTGCCGATGCCTGTCCACGGTACGCCAAAGCGATCGCCGGGCAGAATCGGGAGGGTCGAACCCTCCACGCGCGCCAGCTGGGCCAGGGCTTCGTCGGAGAGTTGTCCGGGCCCGATTTGGTCCACGATGCCGGACAAGTCGCGCACGCGACCCTGTTCATCGATCAGGCCGGGGCGCTCCGCTCCGGGCGGGCCTACACGTACGAGTTTCATGGGTGTCCTTTCGTGTGTTGCTTGATGACCTTGGCGGGGCGGGCGGCTTCAGACAGGCTGCGTGCCACCACGCTCAAGACTTCCTGCGCCGTGTTTTCGGAGTGCTGGCGCAGCACCTGCGCCAAGCGTGGGCGACCCGGCTCACGCAGCGCTTGCATGATCAATTCGTGTTCTTCGTGGGATTCCTGCCAGCGCAGCGTGTCGGCATTGGCCGCGCCGCGCGCACGGTGCACCTTGCTCATCAGCGTGGCGTAGATGCCGGCCAGCACCGGATTGGCCGCGCCGTCGATGATGAGTTGGTGAATCTCCTGGTTGATGCGGAAGTAGTCCGTGCGGCGACCGGCCGTGTGCGCATCGAGCATGGCCTGGTGTTTGCGCTCCAGCCGCGCCATGGCGACTTCCGAGAGGCGCGATGCGGCCAGCTCGCCGGCCATGGCTTCCAGGCCATGCAGTGTCTCGAAGGTGGCGCGCAGCTCATTAAGATCGAGCGGTGCCACGCGGTAGCCGATGTATTGCCGGTGCAGCACCAGCCCTTCGGCCACCAGCACCTTGAGCGCTTCGCGCAGCGGCGTCTTCGACACGTCGAACAGTTCGCAGAAGGCGCGTTCATCGATGCGGGCGCCGGGCGGCAGCTCGCCTTCTTCGATCAGGGTGCGCAGCCGCGAAGCAATTTCGGCCGACATGCCGAGGGTGCGCAGACGAGGGGATTGGAGAAGCGATTGGGTCACAGGCGTCACCAAAGAGGGGGGGGATGCACCACAAAAGGCTATCACACACCAATATTGTGCGTAGTGAATATATAAAAATCAATTACTTACAGATGTTGTAATTACAGATTACGTATCCTATACTCGGCCACGTTGCGCAACACACACTAATCAAACCGACTCAGGAAGGTGTTTCGACGAGCGGGCGCTGCGGGCACACTGGCGAAAAGACCTGCCAGCAAGCACGCGTCTCGAAACGGCTTCGGGAGCTACCAGGAGACATGCGTAATGGAAACCGCAAGCCAGGCTCACGCCATGGCGCTAACGGAGACGAAGAGCTCCGTGCGCTGGAAGATTTTCTTGATGATGTTGATGCTGATCTCCATCAACTATGTCGACCGTGCATCGCTGTCGGTCGCCATGCCGCTGATTGCGAAAGAGTTCAACATCGGCCCGGCGGTGCAAGGCCTGCTGCTCAGTTCATTCTTCTGGACGTATGCGTTCATGCAGATCCCGGGCGGCATGCTGGCGGACCGATTTGGTCCGCGCGTCGTGATTGCCGGCGCCACGCTGGGCTGGGGTTTATTCCAGTCGATGGCGGCGGTGTGCACGGGCTGGGTGCCGCTGCTGCTCACTCGCCTGGGTCTGGGCGCGGCCGAAGCGCCCATCTACCCGGCAGGCGGCAAGCTCAACGCCATCTGGATGACGCAGAATGAGCGCGGCCGTGGCGCCACGCTGCTCGACGGCGGCGCACCGCTGGGGGCAGCGCTGGGCGCACTCATCATCGCAGGCCTGATCGCTGAGTTCGATTCGTGGCGTACCTCGTTCGTGGTGGCCGGTGTCGGCACCATGGTGGCGGGCCTGTTCTCGTGGTGGTACATCCGCAACCATCCGCGCGAGCATCCGTCCGTCAACGCATCGGAAGCCGCCTACATCGAGGCTGCGCACGCAGCCGACCAGGCGGCCGAGCCGACGAGCGTGAGCGGCAACGTGTTCGATTTCTTCAAGTACCGTTCGGTATGGGGCATGTTTGCCGGCTGGATGTGCTTCAACGCGTTGTTCTATGGTCTGCTGACCTGGATGCCGACCTATCTGTCGAAGGTGCAGGGCCTCGACATCAAGCAGATGGGCGGCGCGGTGTTCGCCATGTTCTTCTCCGGTTTCGTGGGTGAAATGGTAGGCGGCTGGATCGCCGACAAATGGATGGCGACGGGAGCCCCGCGCGCCAGGGTGCTGCGCACGCTGTTCGGCATTGCCTCGGTGTTCGCCACGGTGGCCATCTATACGGTTGCACGCTTCACGGACCCCGTGACCGTGGTGGTGCTGCTGTCGATCACGCTGTTCTTCCTGCGCTGGTGCGGCCTGTTCTGGTGCATTCCGTCGATCCTCGGCACGCGCAAGCGCGTTGGCTTCCTCGGTGGCGTCATGAACCTGGGCGGCAACGTCGCGGGGATCGGCATGCCGATCATCGTCGGCGTGATCGTCCAGGCGACCGGTTCCTACGACATGGCGCTCACGCTGTTTGCGGCTGCGGGTGCGGGGCTCTTCATCTGCTCCACGCTGCTGATCGATTACAGCAAGAAGCTGCCGGTCTGAGCGGACACGCCATTCACGCGATATTCGATACAAAAAGATTGACGCGGCGCCGTGATTCGCGTGCGCCGGGTCACACCAACACCGGAACAGAGTCCCATGACAAAACGTATCCTGCTCGGCATGCTGACGCCCTCATCCAACACGGCGCTGGAACCCATCACCAGCGCCATGGTGAGCGGCCTGCCGAATGTGAGCGCGCATTTCTCACGCTTCACCGTCACCGAGATCTCGCTGCGCGATCAGGCGCTCGGGCAGTTCGACCTCGACAAGATCCTCAACGCAGCCCGGCTGCTTGCCGACGCACGCGTCGATGTGATCGCCTGGAACGGCACGTCCTCCGGCTGGCTGGGTTTCGAGAAGGACGAGGCGCTCTGCCGCCAGATCACCGAAGCGACCGGCATTCCCGCCACCACGTCCGTGCTGGCGCTCAACGAGATCCTCGCCAAGACGGGCGCGCGCGACTTCGGCCTCGTCACGCCATACCTCGACGACGTGCAGAAGCGCATCGTTCAGAACTACGCGCGCCATGGGTGCCGCTGCGTGGCCGAGCGTCATCTCGATCTGCATGTCAATCACAGCTTTGCCGACGTGAGCGGGGACACGCTGCGCGCCATGGTGCGCGACGTGGCGCAGCACAAGCCGGCAGCCAT
>JAGWNU010000013.1 GCA_028871175.1 Burkholderiaceae bacterium
CAGGTGTTCCCGGATCTTGGCATGTCGACGCCGTATGCCGTCAGCGCGCGCTGCCTCGCGTATCTCGATGCGCTCAAGCCCGGTTATGTGGCTTCCTATTCGATCACGATCAATGACGCGGTGCGGGTGGCTGCCACCGTGTGCGTATGTGCGCATGCGCGGTTGGACTTTGTCGCCAATGTGAGCGATGAAGTCGCGTCCGGCGGCGAGCTGGAATTGTTTTGAATGAGAAAGAGGAAAGACCCATGAGCAAGATTCTGGTGGTGGACGATTCGAGCACCGTGCGCGACGAGGTCGCCGGCTTCCTGAAGAAGAACGGCCTGGCGGTGGATACCGCCGTGGACGGCAAGGACGGCCTGGCCAAGATCAAGGCCAATCCGGGTCTCAGGCTCGTCATCAGCGACGTCAACATGCCCAACATGGACGGGTTGACGATGGTCGAGAAGGTGCGGGGTGAACTCGGCAACAAGACCGTGAACGTCATCATGCTCACCACCGAAAGCAGCCCGGCCATGAAAGACCGCGGCAAGGCGGCTGGCGTGAAGGGCTGGATCGTCAAGCCGTTCAAGGGCGACGCGGTGCTCGAGACGTTCAGGAAGCTGGCGGGCTGAACGGGCGGTGAATGCCGGAGCGGGCGGGTGATGGCGTTTCGCGCGCTTCGGGTTCAAACTCGGCCGATTGATCCGCAGGAGGCCCTGCCATGACGATCGGATTGGCGGATGCGGTGCTCGTGCTGCACGCGCTGCTCGTCGCGTTCATCGTCGGCGGGTTGTTGTTCGTCTGGGCAGGCGCCGCGCTCAAGTGCGCCTGTGTGCGCAACCGTGGTTTCCGCCTGCTGCATCTGGCGGCGATCAGCGTTGTCGCCGGGCTGGCCATCGCGAACGTGCCATGCCCGCTCACGGCGCTGGAGGACTGGCTGCGCACGGGCGCGGCGGGTTCCAGCGGCTTCGTCCAACGCTGGGTCAGTGTGTGGCTCTTCTACGATCTGCCGCCCTGGGTGTTTGCCGCCAGCTACGCGGTGTTCCTGCTTATCGTGGCGCAGACCTGGCGGTGCATTCCGCCACGCGCCAGGCGGGGCGTGCTTTTTTGATTCCGCCTAGGCGAATCCTTGATACGCTGAATGGCATCGAGCCGGCCTCGCACGCTGCGCCTGCAGCGTCATGGTGATGCTTGCGGCACTGCGCGCACCGCTGCGGTGCACCGGCATGCATGCGACCCCCGGCCCGCGCGGCTGAAGGAGTCATCATGCAAGAGCTCGCCTTTCGTACGCTGGTCTATCGCTATTTCTTTTTCGGATGGCTTTTCAAGGACGCCAGCCGCGGCAATCTCTTCGAGCGTTCTGCTGCCTGGCGCTTCAACCAGGCACACGCACATTGGCTCCTCGCCTATATGTGGCGATGGCTCTGGTGCGGTGTGGTCTGCTACGTCCTGGGCGGGATTGTCGAGCTGGCACTCAAGACGCCATGCCTGTCGGTACTGTTCTACGTGCCGAGCGCGCTGAGCGTGCCCATCAACGTGGTGACAGGTGTGCTGTGGATCGGTCTGAAGGCGCTGCCCGGGCCGGTGCGTGAGCGGTGACGCGTGATCAGATTCAGACCGTCGCGACGAGCAGTTCTTCGGCGTTGCTCGGAGGCCGCAGGCCATCCGCCCGGTCAGAAAAATAGCGCTGTGTCAGCTCCGTTGCCGAGATGTGTCGCGCGTCGCCAAAGCCATTCTCACGTGCCAGCGCCAGGATCTCGGGTGGCGTGAAGAAGCTGAGGAAGGGGGTTCCGCTGGCGCGTGCGCCTTTCTCCGCCATCTCGAGGCCGAGGCGGACTTCTGCAGCCGCCATCTCCAGCGGCAGCAGGAAGGTCATCGCCAGCATCGATCCCGGCGCGAGGCCGGCCACCTGACGCAGCGTGGCAGCATTTGCCTCCATGGTGAGATACATGCTCACGCCGGTCGAAACCACGATGGCCGGCTGGCTGGTGTCGAAGCCGGCAGCCACGAGCGCGTCCCGCCATGACTCGCGCGCTTCGAAGTCGACCGGCACGAAGCGCAGCCAGTCGGGCAGGCCAAATCCGAGGGCCGTCAGGCGCTGGCGCTTCCACGCCTGCGGGGTCGGCTGGTCGACTTCAAACACGGTCATGCGTGACGCCACATCCGGCCGGCGCTGGGCAAAGCTGTCGAGCCCCGCGCCGAGGATGACGTACTGGCGCAGGCCCAGGCCTGCCTGCTCGATCACCAGGTCTTCAATGAACCGTGCGCGCGCCACGATGGACGCGCGGAATGGGCGCGTGAACTGCGGGTCCATGTCGCCGCGTTGCTGCCAGCCAAGGTCCGGCGCCAGCAGTGTCAGGCCGATCCGGTCTTCCAGCACGTGCGGGGGTGCATCGATCTCCAGATGCAGCGCGCGCCACAAGGCCACCCGTGCTGCCGTGCTGTCTGGTACCAACAGCTGTGCATCGCTCATGCCTGCCTCCGTCGGGTCCGTCAATGGATGGGTTGAAATGTAGGAAACACCGCAGCGATCTGCACCGGCTGCTTGGTCATGCACACCGCGAAGAGATCGCTGTCGAGCCATTGCGCAAGCCACACGTGCAGCGCCGGCAACGGCTGATCGTGAAACCAGTCAGGCTCGACCGCCGCAAACTGGCGCACGAACGGGAAGATCGCCAGATCCGTGGCGCATGGCGCCCGCCCGCCCAGATAGCGCTGGCGCTGCAATCGTGCTTCGAGCGGCGTCAGCAATGTCGCTACCGCGTTTGCGCGTGCCGTTTCGCGGGTCGTCTCTTCGTGCGGATAGCGGTCCGGATACTTGTAGCGATCCAGGTGTCGTTTGAATGCGCCGTCGTTCGTGTTGAGCAAGAGCAGGTTGTCTTCGGACTGGGCGCGGCTCCACCAGCCGTCGGCGTCGGGTGATTCGAGCGCCCACCGCATGATGTCCCAGCTTTCTTCCAGGACGCTGCCGTCGGTCAGGCGCAAGACCGGCACCGTACCCTTGGGCGACAGGGCCAGCAGTTCTGCGGGTTTGTCGCGCATGACGATTTCGAATGTCTGAAAAGGCCGCCGGGCCTGCAGCATCGCCAGGCGGGCACGCATGGCATAGGGGCATCGGCGATAGCTGTAGAGCAACGGCAGGGCAGTGTCGATCGACATGGGTGAAGCAACGGGCGTGATTGTCCGGGTGCGACAGGTTAACGGGTTCTGGGTTCTGGGTTCTGGGTTCTGGGGTCGGGGTCTGCGCTGCCAGCCAGTTTCACGCCGCCAACTGCGCCCGCGCCGATCGGCCAGAACGCCGCACGGACTGCGGGGGGTGCCCGAACACCCGGATGAACGCCCGCCGCATGCGCTCCGGGTCGGCAAAGCCCACGGCACGGGCGATGTGCTCGAGCGATTCATTGCCCGCCTCGACGCGGGGGCGAGCGGCTTCTGCGCGGAGCTTCTCGATGGCCTTGGCGGGCGTCTGGCCGGTCTCGGCCACGAAGGCGCGATCGAACTGACGCCGGCTCAGATGCGCGACTTCGGCCAGGCGATCGACATCCAGCGCTTCGTGCAGGTGGTCGCGTGCATAGCTGAGCGCGCGGGCGATGCGGGTGGACGCCGGATCCAACTCCAGCAGGGCCGAAAACTGTGACTGGCCGCCGGGCCGCCGGTGATACACCACCAGTTCGCGCGCCACGGCACGGGACACGTCGATGCCCAGGTCGGCTTCGATCAACGCCAGCGCGAGGTCAATGCCGGACGAGATGCCGGCGGACGTCCACACCGGACCATCCTGGATGAAGATGCGGTCCGCCTGCACATGGACGCGCGGATAGCGCCGCTGCAACTGCGCCGCCATACGCCAGTGTGTCGTGGCGCGGCGGCCGTCGAGCAGGCCTGCCGCAGCCAGCGCGAATGCGCCGGAACAGACGCTGGTCATGCGCCGTGAATGCTGCGCGGCTTCCCGCACAAAGGCAATCAGCCCGGGTGAGAACGCACCGTCACGTGGACCATTGCCACCGGAGATGACGAGCGTATCGAAGGCGGGGTCATCCAGGACCTGTGTCTGCATGACGAGGCCGGGCGCGCTTTGCACCTGCGCGCCGGCCTCGGACAACACTTCGATGCGATATGCAGGATGGGCGGCCAGCCGGTTCGCCACGTCGAAGGCGGTCAGTGGCCCCGTGAAATCCAGCAGGCTGCAACCCGGAAACACCAAAAAGCCGATTCTGCGCATGATGTCTTGAAATGAGGGAATAACGTCATTTGCGCCAGATGTTGCTCCGCCAGACTGCCGCTGTCAAACGCATTTCCGGAGGGACGATCATGACGACTGCGGTACTTTCCTCATCAGCCGCTGGGCAGTTCTCGCGCCATCACCGTTGGAAGGTCCTCGGAGTGGGCGTAGCGGCCAACGCCAGTTTTTCAGCGGCATTCTCGGGTATTCCCACGACGGCGGTGTTCATCCGCTCCGCCTATCACCTGGGCAATGCGGAGCTTGGCATCGCCCTCGGGCTGCTCGGGCTCGGGATTGCCATCAGCGAGTTGCCGTGGGGCCTGCTGACCGACCGTTGGGGCGATCGCACCGTGCTCCTGGCGGGCCTCGGCCTGACGGCGCTGGCGCTGCTGCTGATGGCCGGCTTTGCGGCGCCTGCGCATGGCAATGTGCCGCCGCTGACGTGGCTGGCTGCGGGCATGCTGAGCGTCGGCTTGCTGGGCGGCAGCGTGAATGGCTCCAGTGGCCGCGCCGTGATGGGCTGGTTTCGCGAAGGCGAGCGTGGGCTGGCCATGAGCATCCGCCAGACCGCCGTGCCGCTGGGCGGTGGCATTGGCGCGCTCGTGCTGCCGAGCCTGGCGGCGCACGCGGGATTTGCCGCGGTGTATGGCGTGCTCGCAGCCGCCTGCGCGCTCACAGCAGTGCTGACGTGGCTGTGGGTGCACGAAGCCGCGCCGGCAGCAGACGCTGGCGTTGCTCGCGTGGTTTCCGAGGGGCCCGGCCCGTTGCGCGACGTGATGCTCTGGCGGATGGCGCTGGCGATCGGGCTGCTGTGCGTGCCACAGGGCGCGGTGGTGGCATTTGCCACCGTCTTCCTGCGCGACTTCGCACATGCCGATGTGCTCACCCTGAGCTTGACCATGGCGGCGGTGCAGGGCGGTGCGGCGGTGATGCGCGTGTGGAGCGGCCGGTGGACGGATCGCCACGGCAACCGACGTGCCTATCTGCTGGCCTGCGCACGCTTGAGCGCCGCCCTGTTCGTCGTGCTGGCTGGCGTGGCATGGCTCACCGGCACGCTGCACGCCGACCTGGCAGTCATGCGTGGTGTGCTGGTGGCCGCCATCGTGGCGGGCGGCATTTGCGTGTCGGCGTGGCACGGTGTCGGCTACACCGAGATGGCCACGCTGGCGGGCGCGCAGCGCGCCGGCACGGCGCTGGGCCTGGGCAATACGGGGGCCTTTGCAGCGCTGGGGCTCACGTCGCTGTTTTTGCCGCATGTGCTGGCATGGTCGTCCTGGCCGGTCGTGTGGCTCTTGGCGGCGGGCTGCGCCCTGATCGCATGGCGGGTGCTGCCTGCCGCCGATCGATAGGCTGGGGGTCCCGCCGGCCCCCTTCGTTTCTGCCTGCACTGTTGCGCAGGCTGCCCGTTGCGTGGCCGCTGTAGACCCTGACCGGGCCGGCCATCATGGCGATCTTCCGGCAACGAAATCCACCCAGACGGCTGGCGGGTCCGAAGACCTGGCCGTCAAGTGCTTGGCCGCCTTCCAGGGGGGGCTGCGTGATGACGGTGCGCCATGCGTCCTCGTCGTACTGCTCAGATGAAGCCACCGTCGGTCATCAGCGTGCGGCCGGTGATCCAGCGGGCATCGTCCGAGGCGAGGAAGGCCACCGCGTCGGCAATGTCCCCGGGCTCCGCGAGGCGGCCGAGCGGCGTCGAGTCGCGCATGCGGGCCTTCACTTCATCGGGAATCGGCGCCGTCATGTCGCTGCGCGTCAGTGCCGGTGCCACGGCGTTGACGGTGATGTTGCGAGGTCCGAGTTCCACGGCAAAGGCATGCGTCAGCGCGCCCACGGCGGCCTTGCTGGCCGCATAGACCGCCAGCCCGGCACGCGGCCGATACACGAGGCTGGACGACACGTTGACGATGCGCCCGCCGCGCGCCGGCACGTGCGGCAGGACCGCCTGCGTGACAAGAATGGTGGAGAACGCGTTGGTCCGGAACTGCACGTCGAACGAGGCCAGATCGATGCTGCCCACCGGTTGGTTTTCCAGGATGCCGGCGTTGTTGACGAGGATGTCGATGGCGCCGAAGGCCTCGCGCACGGTGCCCGTCATCGCGTCGACCGACGCGGCGTCGCTCACATCGGCCTGCACGGCAATGGCGTGCGCACCCGTTGCGCGAATGGACTGGACCACCGCGTCCGCCTCTTCCTGCTTGCTGCGATAGACCACCGCCACGCGTGCGCCATCTGCCGCGAGACGACGCGCGACCGCAGCGCCGATACCGCGCGAGCCTCCGGTGACGATGGCGGTGCGGCCCGACAGGCGCAGTGCGATGGCAGATGGGGTTGGCGACATGGTGTTCTCCTGAATGAGTGAAGGTTTCGGGAGAACAGGTTACGAATCGCGCGGACCGTGCGCAGCGGGGGCCGCAGCGACGCGGCGTTCCAGTGGTGGAACGACCTGTCAGCCTTGCTGGCGCCTGCGGTATTCCGCCACTTTATGTCGATTGCCGCAGACGGCCATGCTGCACCAGCGGCGCTTGTGCGACTTCGTGCGGTCGTAGAACCAACGCGTGCATTCCGGGTGTTCGCACATGCGCACGAGCCCGAAATCCCCTTCGGCCAGCAGGTGGGCTGCCGCCTCGGCCAGCGGGGCGAGGCACTGCTCGACCGAATCGGCCGGGCGCAGGCGCTCCACGCGTGGCGTCTTGTCGTTCCACACCAGCACCGGATGGCTTGGCGCCTGGCGCAGGAGAACGTTGATCGCGTCCGCGTTGGCGGCGCGGCCGGCCTTGCGCGCCTCAACCAGCATGCGGGTCACCTCGCGCAGATGGCGCGCCACAGCCAGCAGCACGCCCGGTGGATAACGCCCCGCCAGCGGCTCGGCAAGCCAGCCAGCGCGTATCAGCCAGTCAGAGACATCGGCATCGGTCTGCCAGCAATCGTGCGGCTGGCCATTGGCGTTGGCCACGGTGTTGAGCATGTCGAGCACCGGATGATCGGCGATCAGCGGGGGAATCTCCCGGGATGCGGTGGCGGGCATGGCGTTGTCGCAAAGAATCTGGATACGCGACTGTAACCCGTCAAGATCGTTATAACAGTTAGATGGTGGTGGTGACACGAGCGCCGAAAACCCGTCGGACGGGCCCTCGAATTACCATGTGGCATTCAAGGTTCCCTGCTGGAGACGATCATGAGCGCATGGCCCGATGCCCGCGTGCTGAAGTTGTTCAACATCGAAGTGCCCATCGTGCTGGGACCGATGGCCGGCGCGGCCGGTGTCGAACTGGCCATTGCCGTGGCGCGGGCCGGTGGGCTCGGTTCGTTGCCGTGCGCCATGCTGAACGCGGAGCAGATTCGCCAGCAGGTCGAGCAGTTTCGGGCAGCCGTGCGCGCCCCCGTCAACCTGAACTTCTTCTGCCATACGCCGCCGCAGCCCGATGCAGAGCGCGAGGCCAAATGGCGCGCCCACCTCGCACCGTATTACGCTGAGTTCGGGATCGACCCGGCCACACAGGCGCCGACTGCCAACCGCGCGCCGTTCGACGAGACCACCTGTGCGCTGGTGGAAGAACTGAAGCCCGAAGTCGTGAGTTTCCACTTCGGCCTGCCGACTCCCGAATTGCAGGCGCGGGTGAAGGCGACCGGCGCAAAGATCCTCTCAGCCGCTACGACCGTGGAGGAAGCCCGTTGGCTGGAAGCGCGTGGAGTGGACGCCATCATCGCCATGGGCAACGAAGCCGGCGGGCACCGCGGCATGTTCCTCGCCAAGACGATCGAATCGCAGGTGGGCACCTTTGCGCTCGTGCCGCAGGTCGCCGACGCCGTGAAGGTGCCGATCATTGCCGCCGGCGGTATTGGCGACGCGCGCGGCGTGGTGGCCGCGTTCGCGCTGGGCGCATCGGCTGCGCAGATCGGCACGGCCTACCTGCTGTCGCCCGAGGCAAAGACGTCGGCCATCCACCGTGCTGCACTGAAGCGGGCGACCGATGCGGATACAGCCCTCACCAATCTCTTTAGCGGGCGGCCGGCGCGCGGCATCGTGAACCGGCTGATGCGCGAGATCGGGCCGATGAGCCCGCTTGCGCCGGCTTTCCCTACCGCGGGTGGGGCGCTGGCGCCCTTGCGTGCCAAGACCGAACCCGCGGGCTCGGGCGATTTCATCAATCTGTGGTCCGGGCAGGCAGGCCGATTCGCCACCGAAGACTCCGCCGAGGCCATCACGCGGCGCATCGCCACGCAGGCGCTGGAACGGCTTACCTGAGTTGTCCGGGGGCGTCGTTTCCCGCGCGGGCACGCCAGGCGGCGTGCCCGTTCCGTTTTGCATCACAGAACGGAATGCGAACAATATGAAAATATCATGTAACTTGGAAAATATATTTACCAGGTTACTTGTGACGCGGGAGCTATTCCCAAAGCCTGATCTGTAAACGCATCACGAAGGGCGGTGCGCGCATGCTCGATTTACGGGGCCGCACGTCGAAACAAGAAGGCGTCTCAGGCGATCGGCCGCATGGTGGCTTCAGCCGCGAAGCGCTCGCGCAGGAATGCGACGAGCGCCTTTACGGAAGGGGGGACGCCCGTGCGCGATGGATACAACGCGTGCAGGTCGGCCGGCTCGGGCGTCCATCCCGGCAGGACTGTGCGCAGGCGGCCCTCGCCAAGCGCCGCGTGGCAGCAGTGTTGCGGCAGGATGGCAAGCCCGAGCCCCGCAATGGCAGCCTCGCGCAGCGCGAGGAGGTTGTCGGCGGCAAAGCGGGGCCGAATCGGCAACACCATGCGGTGACCGCGCGCGTCAAGCAGCACCCAGTCGCGGCAACGCGTGAGCGCGCCCTGGCCGAGGCACGGGGTGTTTTCCAGGTCGGCAGGCGTAACCGGTTCACCCACCCGTGCGACCAGGGCGGGGCTGGCCACCAATACGCGCGGCGAGACCGCCAGGTGGCGCGCCACCACCTCGCGCGAGGGCAGCGGCCCCGTTGCCGCGCGGATGGCCACATCGATGCGCTGCTCGATCAGGTCGACATAGGTGTTGGACAGATCCAGCTCGATGCGCAGCTTCGGATGGGAGTCAGCAAACTCGGCCAGCCAGCGGGCGAGCAGCGTTTCGGCCAGCAATGGCGATGTGCCGACCCGCAGCACACCGGCCGGCTCGCTGCGTGCGGCGCCCGCCAGCGCTTCGATGGCAGCGGAGGCATCGGCCATCTCGCGCGCATGCCGATAGACCGCTTCCCCCACCGGCGTAACCGACACGCGATGGCTCGAGCGGTGCAGCAGCCGCGTACCGAGTTGCGTCTCGAGCTCGGCAACGCGGCGGCTCAGGCGCGACTTGGGGATGCCGGTGGCGCGCTCGGCAGCGGAAAAGCCGCCGGCCTCTACCACGCGCGTAAAAAGGTACAGATCGTCAAAGCGCTTCATGGCGGATGGGGTTGCAGATGATCCGCGATTGAAGCATAGCTGCGCGGTATCGCGGTGGACCCCGCGTGCGGCTCGAAAGGGCCCATGCGAGGGGGCACCCGCCTCACCCTGCCAACACAGGAAAATCAGGATTGCCGCCCGCGCACCGCAGGCGCAACCTTGCCGCTGTGAGTACCATCATGCGGCGGGTAAAAAAGGAGGGAGCAAGGGCGGGTGTGGCCCCAAGCGCCCCTCCCATCCACATTGTCCTGGACCGGCAGGCGCGATGCAGAAGCACGCGGGCCGGATCGAAGTCGTACACCCCGCCCTCGGCGTGGGCATGCAAGCAAGGAGAAGGCATGGATATGAAACGTGGGCAGGCGCAGGGCATGTCCCGCGATCGGCTCGATCGGGTCGGCCGTTTCATCGACGATGCGTACATTGCACCCGGCAAACTGCCGGGTGCCCTCGTCCAGGTCTGGCGGCGTGGCGAGCGGGTGCTGAACGCCGTGCTCGGTCAGGCCGACCGCGAGCACCAGGTGCCGCTGACCGAGGATGCGATCTTCCGCATCTACTCGATGACCAAGCCCATCACGTCGGTCGCGTTCATGATGCTGGTGGAGGAATGCGAGGTCGCACTCGATGACCCCGTCAGCAAATTCATCCCGGCATGGCAAAACCTGGGCGTGTATGCGGGCGGCTTCATGGAGAGCTTCCAGACGAGCCCGGCGGCGCGGCCGATGCGCATGGTCGACCTGCTGCGCCATACCTCGGGCCTGACTTACGGCTTTCACCAGAACACCAACATCGACGCGGCATATCGCCGGCTGAAACTCGGTGACATCGCCACCGCCGGCACGCTCGACGACATGATCGACAAGCTCGCGGGCTTGCCGCTGGAGTTCTCGCCCGGCGAGGCGTGGAACTACTCCGTCTCCACCGACGTGCTCGGCTATCTGGTCGGCAAGATCAGCGGCATGCCGTTCGAGACCTTCCTGAAGGAACGGATATTCGATCCGCTGGGCATGGTCGATACGGCCTTCTACGTGCCGGAAGAGAAGGCATCACGCCTGTGCGCCTGCTACGCCGTCGGGTCGCTCGGCTCGAAGGTGGTGGCCGAGCGGCCGGCCTTGCAGGACGATCCGCACACCAGTGTCTACCTCAAGCCGCCAAGCTTTGTTTCGGGCGGGGGCGGCCTCGTGTCCACCGCAGCAGATTACCTGCGCTTTGCTCGCATGCTGCTGCAAGGCGGTGAGCTCGATGGCGTGCGCCTGCTGGGTCCGAAGACGCTGGAGCTGATGACCGCCAACCACCTGCCCGGCGGGGCGGACATCTCCAGCATGTCGCGGCACTCCATGTTCAGCGAAGCCGCTTACGACGGCGTCGGATTCGGGCTCGGCTTTGCGACCACGGTGGCACAGCCCGCAACGCTGATCCCGGGCAGCACGGGCGATTTCTTCTGGGGCGGTGCGGCTGGCACGTTCTTCTGGGTCGACCCACGGGAAGACCTGATCGGCCTGTTCCTGACGCAGGTGCTGCCGTCATCGGCGTACCCGGTACGCCGGCAACTGCGTACGTTGGTCTACAGCGCGATCACGGAGTCGGAGGGGGGCGCGCGCTGAGCGTCGGCGCTGCGGCCCGGTTCGGACGAGGGGAGGGCACGTCACCGCGATCGGCGGGTCGCCGGTGCGTGTCTTCAGGCTCACGGAGGCGGGCAGGTTGCCAGGACCGCGTGCCGACCCATGCGGACTGTGGGCATCTTCGAGGCCAGATAAAATTGAACTCCCATTCATCAAAAAGGTTCTGCGGGAGTCCATCCGATGTTGAAGAAGACGGTCGTCCTTGTTTTGCTGTCAGTCGGGGCTGCTACCGCCATCGCAGCCCCCGCCTTCACCGGTCCCGACCTGAGCGGCGTCTACACCTGCAAGGGGATGGACGCGCACGAAGGCGCGTACACCGGCACGGTGACCCTCGAACTGGTGCGCGAACAGAGCACGGCAAGCTACGGTGCCTACCGCTTCAAGCTCGAGGTGCCCGGCTATGGCGCGTATCCGGGGGAAGCGGCCTCCAATGGCACCCAGATGGCCATCCATTTCGCGCTGACTGACCAGGCCACGAAGGATTACGGCACGGGCATCGCATCGTTCCGCAAAAAGCAAGGCAAGTGGAGCTTCAAGAAGTTCTACTTTGAACCCGAATTCAAGGGCGGCAACTACGGCACCGAAGCGTGCGTGCAGCGCTAGTCGTTCGTCAGAATGGTCCCGCAGGGGGGGCGGGTCTCTTTCACGCCGACGGGATGCGCCTGCCTTGCCGCACATGGTTTGACGCCGTTGCAGGCAGAACAGAACGCGTCATTCAGGAGGGGCGGGATGGATTCATTGGCTCGCTTGCCATGGCCTCGACTTTGCCTTCGCGCCAGAACGAAATAGGCATAGCCACGGGCATCCGCATGACTTGATGCCTGGCCAAGGCAACAAACAATGCATGACCTGCTCGTCACTGTTCTGTAAAGTTCGTGGATCGGTTGTGGCGATGGTGTTCAAAACCCCGTCCCGGCCCATTGACTCTACTTGCCCTGCAAGCCCTTGTTCCTTGCGTCTGGGAATTCTGGCGAACATCGCTGCCTTCTCTTTGCAGAAACAGGACTTGTGCCACTTCCTGGCTTATGTCCATCCAACACGCGCTGCTCACATCCCTGCTTGAAAAGCCCTCGTCCGGCTACGAGCTTGCCCGCCGCTTTGACAAATCGATGGGCTATTTCTGGAGCGCCACGCATCAGCAGATCTACCGCGAGCTTGGCCGCATGGCAGAGGCCGGCTGGGTAAGCGCTGAAGAAGAGGAAGACAGCCGCAAGAAGACCTACACCGTCTTGCCGCCCGGCCGGGACGAGCTTGCGCGGTGGGTGCTGGAGCCGACGGTATCGTCGGACAACCGCGAAGAAGTGCTGGTGAAGCTGCGCGCCGAGGCGGTGATCGGCCCGCTCGGTTTTGCCGACGAGATGCAGCGTCTGATCACGCAGCATCGCACGCGCCTGAACACCTTCCGCGAGATCGAGGAACGCGATTTCTCCGGTGCGGATCTCACGCGCGCGCAGCGGCTGCGGCACGCGGTGCTTCAGCGCGGCATCGTCTATGAAGAAGGCTGGCTCGCGTGGGCAGGCGAAGTGCTGCCGTTGCTGGAGCCAGCCTCGGTAACGACGGCCTGACGATTCAGGCGGTTGCCTTATCGCCTGCCGGGGCGCGCAGCGCCTCGATATTGCCCAGGCGGCGGCGTGCCACTTCAAACTCTTCAGCAAAGCGCTTGACGAGCTCCGCTGCCGGCACCACGCGCTTGACCGCGCCCACGCCCTGGCCGGCGCCCCAGATGTCTTTCCATGCCTTGGCCTTGGCGCCGCCGCCCGAGCCGAAGTTCATCTTGCTCGGGTCGGATTCCGGAAGCGCGTCCGGGTCCAGGCCGGCGCCTTCGATGCTCTTGCGCAGGTAGTTGCCGTGCACGCCGGTGAACAGGTTCGTGTAGACGATATCGCTGGCGGTGCTTTCCACGATCGCCTGCTTGTAGCCTTCCACCGCGTTGGCTTCTTCGGTGGCGATGAATGCGGATCCGACGTAGGCCAGGTCCGCACCCGCTGCCAATGCTGCCAGGATCGCATTGCCGTTGGCGATGGCGCCCGACAGCAGCAGCGGACCGTCAAACCATTCGCGAATTTCGTGGATCAGCGCAAACGGCGAGGTCGTGCCCGCATGGCCGCCCGCGCCCGCCGCCACCGCGATCAGGCCATCCGCGCCTTTCTCGATCGCCTTCTTGGCAAATTTGTTGTTGATGACATCGTGCAGCACGATGCCACCGTAGCTGTGCACCGCCTGGTTCACGTCTTCACGCGCGCCCAGCGAGGTGATGACGATGGGCACCTTGTACTTCACGCACAGCTCCAGGTCGTGCTCCAGGCGGTCGTTCGACTTGTGCACGATCTGGTTGACGGCAAACGGTGCCGACGGCTTGTCGGGGTGCTGCGCGTCGTATTCGGCCAGCTCCGTGGTAATGCGCTGCAGCCAGGTCTCCAGCAGCTCTGCCGGGCGCGCATTCAGCGCCGGGAACGAGCCGACCACGCCCGCCTTGCACTGCGCGATCACGAGGTCAGGGTTGGAAATGATGAACAGCGGCGAGCCCACCACGGGCACGGACAGGCGGTTTTTCAGGATCGGCGGGAGCGACATGACAGTCTCCGTTGGTCTTGGTATGGAATCGGAACGGGAATCGGGGAAGGCTGTTCAGGCACCGGCCTTGAGCAGACCGAGCTTGTCGCCCAGCTTGGCGCCCATGGCCGCGCCAAGCGCCTGCAAGCCAGTGGCAGGGCGGACCATGACTTCGAACTCGACGATTTTGCCAGCGGCGTTGAAGCGGATCATATCGATGCCCTTGAGAGCCTTGCCGCTCACGTTGGCACTGAACTCGAGCACCACGCTGGCGCCATCGTCGGTGGCGAAGCTGCGGTGGTATTTGAAGTCTTCAAAGACGGTGTTGACGGTGCGCAGCACCAGCGTGGTTGCCGCGCGCCCTGGATACGGCGTGTGCGCCACCGGGGAGCGGAACACGACCTCATCGGCGAACAGCTCGTCGAGCGCGTCCATGTTGCCGCTCTCGAGCATGGCGTGCCACGCGTTGAGCGTGGCCTGCGACGAGGCGGGCAGAGCGGCGGGAATGGGCTGGGTCACGGTGTCTCCTCCACGGGAAATGCAACAGGTTGCATCAGTGTGGGGGCAACATAGCACAGCACCTAGTGCTATGCAACAGGTTGCATAGTGTGCCGATTCGAACCCAAAGGCGCTCAGCCAGCAGGCTGATCGGTGTGCTGTGCGCGCACCACGATGACCGTGCGATGCGACAGTTTCACGGTGCGTTCGGCCACGCTGCCCAGCAGGATGCGCGCAAGGCCGTGCTTGCCTTGCGAGCCGACCACAATGGTGTCGGCCTGCCAGCGCACGGCTTCGTGTTCGAGGGCGCTACCGATGTCGTCGTCGGTTGCTTCGAGCATCAGCACGCCGGTTTCTGCAGCCGTGCCTTCCGCGTCGAACTGGCGCTGGAGTTCGACTAGTGAAGCGCTGGCTGTGCGATGCGCCTCTTCGCGTAACTTGTCGACGCTGTAGATTTCGCGCGACTCCGGCATGTTGGGTGAGCCGATCGCCCAGACGACCCGGACGCGGCCATTGAAGGCGCGGGCGAGGGCGGCAGCTTCCTCGACTGCCAGATGGGCTTCGTGGGTGCCGTCGAAGGCGGCAAGAATGCGTTGATGCATAGGGGCGCTCCGCAGGATCGGAATGAGAATGGCGTCACTGTAGCAGCGCAAGTGGGCAAGGCTGCACCCCGGGTGTGCCCGGGTTGCTCCGCATCAAACCGATGCGGCAGTGCGCGCTGGGTGCGCCAGCAGCAAGTCGAGCAGCCCTTGCGCCGCCACTGACAGGCTGCGCCCGTCGCGCCGGATGACATACAGCGTGCGTACGAGCCCAGGCAGCGGCAGCGGCCGCACCGCCAGCGCCGGCAAACGGAACTGGAACAGCGCCAGCGCGGGAATGACGGTGATGCCCAGGTTGGCCGCCACCAGCGCGGCCGCCGTAGCCAGGTGCTCGACTTCCATGCCGCTGCGCAGCTTGGTCGGGTGCAGCGCCGCATCCAGGTATTGCCGGATGCTCGTGTTGCGCGCGAGGTGGATGAACGGCGTGTCGACGAGGTCGCCCACGGCCAGCGCCGGCTTGCGCGCGAGCGGGTGATCCTGGTGGCAGACGAGGTGGAAGTCGTCGGTGCAGAATGGTTGCGCGGCCAGGCCCGCCATGTCGGCGCCCATGGCCGCAATGGCGAAGTCCGCCGACCCGCGCCGGACCATGTCGATGCACGGGTCCGACAGTTGATCGTGCAGCGCCAGTTGAATGCCCGGATGCTGTGCAGAGAACGCGGCCAGCACGCCCGGCAGAATGCCCGCCGCGATCGACGGCAAGGCGGCCACCGTTATGCGCCCCGTGCGGGCTGCGGCGCGATCGCGCAGCTCCGAAAACGTCGCCTCGAAATCGGCCAGCAGGCGCAGCGCCGATTCGGCGAAGGCTTCGCCCTCCGGGGTCAGTTCAACATGGCGCGTATTGCGGTCGAACAGGCGCACGCCGGCATCGGCCTCCAGGTTCTGAATGAGCGCGCTGAAGGCCGATTGCGACAAGTGGCACGTCTGTGCCGCCTGCGTGAAGTTCTTGTGCTCGCGTAGCGCGGCAAAGGCGCGGAGCTGCTTGACGGAAAGGTTCATGGCGATGCCGGGCGTGGTTGCGCCAGCTTAGCCCGGAATCTCCAGCGTGAGCAGGGCGCTGGACAGCGATTTGCCATGCGCATCCAGCGCCAGCGAGCGCGTCACGCCACCGGCCAACGCACCGTGCAGCACGAAGTTGAGCGCGCCAAGCTGCGGCAGCACGTAGCGCTCGACATCGCCGCGGACGAGGTCAGCGAAATGCGCGCGCACGCGTTCGACCGTGACGTGTTGTTCGAGCACGGCGAAGTCTTCGGCGCATTCCGGACGAAGCGCGATGACGGAGATGCACGAGATGTCGCCCTTGTCGCCGGCACGGGTGTGGGCGAGATCGCGGAGGGTGCGGGGCATGTCAGCTCTCCAGAATGTGCACGGCGTGCGGGGCGAGTTCAGCGGGAATCAACGTCGACGCCACGGCGATGATCTCGCGCGCGCTCTTGGTCGCGCCGCCGCCGCCGGACGGGCCGCACGTCAGCAGGGTTTCGACTTCGTTGCCGATGCGCACGGCTTCGGCCATCGACTCGGTGCGCGCGGCCACGCGCACGCGCACTTCGTACGGTTCGGCATCGGTGCGAGAGAGGGCTGCACCGTGCAGCGCATCCACGCCGATCAGCTCGAAGCGCGTTTCCGTCATCTGCACGCCGGTCAGCGCCAACCGCTCGCGCACGATGTCGAGCGCCAGCTTGCCGCGCGCCACCGCGTTGGGGCCGGCATAGCTGATCTGACCTTCGCCGATATAGCTGTCGAGATAGCCGATCGAAACCTTCAACTGGCCCGTGCGCGGTGTGCCGGTGGCGCCTTCAATGACGACGCGGTCTTTGCCGCCGCTGTGCATGCGCACGTTGGAGAAGTCCGCCACCACGTCTGGCGTGAGGTACCGCGCCGGGTCATGGATCTCGTACAGCAACTGTTCCTTGCACGTAGCTTCGGTGACGAGGCCGCCAGCCGTGGCGACTTTGGTGATGAGCACCGAGCCGCCTTCACCCACTTCGCCAATCGGAAAGCCCAGGCGCGCAAGGTCGGGTACGTCCTTGATGCCGGGGTCGGCAAAGTAGCCGCCCGTGATTTGCCCCGCGCATTCGAGCAAATGCCCGGCAAGCGTGCCGCAGCCCAGGCGATGCCAATCGTCCATGCGCCATCCAAAGGCGTGGATGAGCGGCCCGAGCGCGAGCGCCGGATCGGCCACGCGCCCGGTGATGACGACGTCCGCGCCTTGCGCCAGCGCATCGACAATGCCTTGCGCACCGAGATACGCATTGGCTGACACCATGCGCGCGTGCAGCGACGCGACCGGGGCGCTGCCATCCATCAGCGTGAAGTCCTGGCCGCGGGTTTGCAGCAGGTCGAACACATCGTCGCCGGTCACTGCTGCCACGCGCAGCTTCAGGCCCAGCTCGCGGGCGATGTCGCGCGTGCGCTCCGCCGCCGCCTGCGGGTTGGCCGCGCCCATGTTGGTGACGATGCGGATACCGCGTGCCGCGCATGCCGGCAGCACGGCGCGCATGCGCGCTTCGAGCAGTGGGTCGTAGCCATGCGACGGGTCTTTGCGGCGCACCTGCTGCGCGAGCGCGATGGTGCGCTCGGCCAGGCACTCGAACATCAGCACGTCGATGTCGCCGTGCTCTGCGAGCTCCAGCGCCGGTTCGATGCGGTCGCCCGAATAACCGGCGCCGCCGCCGATGCGGAATGTTTTCAACGCGGTCTGCATGCCATCACCACGGAAGCACGCCCAGCACCACGGCCACTGCGGTCATCAGCAGCGAGGCACCGAACAGGAAGGGGATCGAGAATTTCTGGTGGTCGGCCAGCTCGATGCCGCACAGGCCCACCACGAGGAAGGTCGCCGGCGTGAGCGGGCTGACCGGGAAGCCGGTAGTCATCTGGCCGAGCACGGCGGCCTGCGCCACATGCACCGGCGCAACCCCCAGCATCTTCGATGCTTCTGCCACAACCGGCAGCACGCCGAAGTAGAACGAATCCGGATCGAACAGCAGCGACAGCGGCATCGACAGCACCCCCAGCACCACCGGAATGTGGTGTGCCATGCCGGGCGGAATGAAGTCGACCGCCGTCTTCGCCATCGCCGTGAGCATGCCGGACTTGCTCATGATGCCGGTGAACACGCCTGCCGCCAGCAGAATGCTCGCCATCATCAACGCGGCCTTGGCGTGGGCGTCCACCCGCTGGCGCTGCTGATCGACATTCGGGTAGTTGATGAGCAGCGCGGCCACCACGCCCAGCATGAACATCACCACCGGGTCGACCTTGCCGCTCACCATCACGCCCATCACGACGACGGTAAGGATGATGTTGATCCAGAAATTGCGCGGGCGGCGCAGCGCCTGTTCTGCATCTGACAGCGGGCGTGCAACGACTTGCGCGCCACCAGCGTGGTTGGTGAGGCCCAAGCGTTTTTCTTCACGCTTGCCCAGCAGCCATGCGCACGCGAACACGAAGATGAGCCCCGCAATCTGCACCGGGATCAGCGGGTTGAAGATGTCCGTGACGGGCATGTGCAGGGATGCGGATGCGCGAATCATTGGCCCGGTCCACGGCAGGAAGTTCACGCCGCAGGCCATCGACGTCACGCACGCCAGGATGCGGCGGTCCATGCCCAGCCGATCGTACAGCGGCAGCATGGCAGGAATGGTGATCAGGAACGCCACCGCGCCCGAGCCGTCCAGATGGATCAGCAGCGCCAGTAGCGCCGAGCCCACCACGATGCGCGGCGGGCGGCTGCCCACAGTGCGCAGGATGCGGTCGATGATCGGGTCCAGCATGCCGGCGTCGGTGACGATGCCGAAGTACAGGATGGCGAAGATGAACATCCCCGCGACGGGCGCGACGTCCTTGATGCCGCCGATGATGAACTTGCTGGTGTTCAACCCGAAGCCGCCCACGAGCGCGGCGATGACGGGAATGGCAATGAGCGCGACCAGCGGTGACATGCGCTTCGTCAGGATGACGACAAACAGCGCCACGATGGTCAGCAGCCCGAGCAGTGCGAGCATGGTCTCCTCCGAGTTTTTTGGATTCGGAACCCCTGTTGGCGGGATTTAGGAGCGACTGTAGAAGTTGGCGATCTGCCTGTGAAACAGAATATTTGGATCGATTGATTGAATTGTTGAATGAATGGCTCCGGCAGGGCTCGCCGAATGGCGGCAGAATCTGTCGCGTTTTCGATGCCCGATCCAACGTCACATGAGCGCTCCTGCGACCGTCCTGATCCTGCCCGGCTGGCAGAACTCCGGCCCTGAACATTGGCAATCCCGCTGGGAGCGGCGGCATGGCGACCGTCGAGTGCAGCAGCGTGAGTGGTTCACCCCCAAGTGCGCCGACTGGGTCGCGGCTCTCGATGCGGCCGTTGCGGCCGCGCCGGGCGACGTCGTGCTGGTGGCGCACAGTCTGGGCTGCATGCTGACCGCGCATTGGGCGGCGGTGTCCGCTCACACGGGCCGCGTACGCGGTGCCCTGCTGGTCGCCCCGCCGCAGCTTGACCGCGCTGACGCGCCGCCGGAACTGGCCGATTTCCGCCCGGTGCCGCAGCAGCGCCTGCCGTTTCCGGCCACGCTCATTTTCAGTGGCAACGATCCGTTCAGCGATGCCGCGTGGAGCCGCCATCAGGCTGACGTGTGGGGCGCCCAACCCATCGATCTGGGTGCGCGGGGCCATATCAACGCGGAATCGGGCCTGGGCGACTGGCCGGAAGCGCGCGCCATTGTTGCCAAGTGGACCAAAAGCCCCACCTGAAAGGAAAGGTAGGCTTGACCCTGGAGCTTCTTCAGGGTTTTGAATGGAGGCATGAAACCGGATCACGCCCCCTCCCTGCCTTCCCGCGACCATGCCGCCAAGCCGGAAACGTCCGGCTGCGGTGGGTGCTGCGGCCACGATCAGTTGGTTGCGACAGACACCTCCCGTCATGCTCATGACCACGATCACAACCACGCGCACGAAGCGGATGCGCCTGTTGATGCCGCCGCACGCGCCAGGGCCACCGGCCGCACGACCGTGCGCATCGAGCAGATGGACTGCCCGACCGAGGAGCGCATGATCCGCACCAAGCTGGGCAGCGCCGAGGGTGTGGTCGCGCTGGAGTTCAACCTGCTGGAGCGCCATCTCACCATCCATCACACCGTAGATGACGTGACGCCCTTCCTCGAAGCGTTGCGCGCCATCGGCATGGGTGGCGAGGTGCTGGAAGCGCACGATCGCGCTGCCGCCGCGCCTGCGGAACCTGCCGGCATTTCGCGCCGCACGTGGCTGCTGGGCGCGGGCGGCGTGGCCGCGTTTGGCGCCGAGGTCATCGCCTGGTCGCTGGGTGATCATGCATGGCCGGTGCTGGCCTTGGCGCTGGCCTCCATCGCGCTGGCCGGCGGCCCGACGCTGCGCAAGGGCTGGATTGCCTTGCGCGCGCTCACGTTCAACATCAACTTCCTGATGGCGGTGGCCGTGATCGGCGCGCTGCTGATCGGCAAGTGGGCCGAGGCGGCCATGGTGATCTTCCTGTTTGCCGTGGCGGAGGCCATCGAGGCCCGTGCGCTGGTGCGCGCCCGCGATGCAGTGCGCGCGCTCACCGCCATTGCGCCCGACACTGCAGAACTGGCTGACGGCAATGGCGGATGGCGCGACGTGGCGGTTGAAGCAGTCGGCATCGGCGCGCGCCTGCGTGTGCGGACGGGCAGCCGCGTGCCGGTCGACGCGCGCATTGTCAGCGGCCGTGCGGCGCTCGACGAATCCCCCGTGACCGGCGAGAGCCTGCCGGTGGAGAAGACCATTGGCGACACTGTCCTGGCCGGCACCATCGTCACCGATGGCGTGATCGAGGCGCAGGCCACGGCCGTGGCGGCCGACAGTACGCTTGCCCGTATTGCCGGCGCCATCCAGCAAGCGCAGGCGCAGCGCGCGCCCACGCAGCGCTTTGTCGACCGGTTTTCGTCCATCTACACGCCGGCGATGATGGTGCTGGCGCTGGCGGTTGCCGTCATCGGGCCGCTGGTCACTACCGAAGGCTGGCTGGCGTGGACGTACCGCGCGCTCGTGCTGCTGGTGATTGCCTGCCCGTGCGCGCTGGTCATTTCCACACCCGTGACGGTCGTGAGCGGCCTGGCTGCGGCTGCGCGGCGTGGCATCGTCGTCAAGGGTGGCGTCTATCTGGAGAGTGGCAGGCGCCTGCGCGCGCTGACGCTCGACAAGACCGGCACGCTCACCACAGGGCGCCCCGTGCTTGACGCCGTGATGTTGCCGGACGGTTCACGCCGAGCCGTCGCTGAACTGCATGCAACGACGGACGCGGCACACCTGCGCGCGCTTGCGGTGGCTGCGGCGCTGGACGCCAACACGACACACCCGATTGCGGTGGCGATCGTGCAGGCCGCAGCCGCACACGGCGCGGTCGCGGCAGGCGCCATCCAAGACCTTTCCGTGCTGCCTGGCCGTGGTGTGGCCGGCACGCTCGGCGGCGTGCGCTGGCATCTTGGGAACGCGGCCCTCGTGGCAGACCGCGGCTTCGATACGTCGGCCTGGCGCGCGGCGGCCAATCGGCTGCAGGCCGAGGGCATGTCCGCCGTCACGCTGTGCGATGCAGGCGGCGCCGTGGCCTTGTTCGGCGTGCGCGACCGCGAGCGCCCGGAAAGTGCCCAGGCCATCGCCGATTTGCGCGCGCTGGGCGTGCTGCCTGTCATGATTACCGGGGATGACCGCCGCGCGGCGCAGGCGATCGCCAGGACGGTCGGTATCGATCAGGTGCGCGCAGAACAGCTGCCCGAAGACAAGCAGCGCGTGGTTGGGGAACTTGCCGAGCAGCATGGTTTCGTCGGCATGGTGGGCGATGGCATCAACGACGCACCGGCGCTTGCGCGTGCCGATATTGGCTTTGCCATGGGCGCGGCCGGTACCGCAACGGCGCTCGAAGCCGCCGATGTCGCCATCATGGACGACGACCCGCGCAAGCTCGCGAGCTTCATCCGCATCAGCCGTCGCACGGTTGCGGTGCTGCGTCAGAACATTGCCCTGGCGCTGGGCATCAAGGCTGTGTTCCTCGCGCTCGCGGTGATGGGCGAGGCTACGCTGTGGATGGCGATCTTCGCCGATGTGGGCGCAAGCCTGCTGGTCGTCTTCAACGGGCTGCGGGTGATGCGCACGCGCGCTGCGTGATCGCTCGGCCGCTTCTGCCTGGGCGCCCTGATGGCAAGCGCAGGGCGCGGGTCAGCGATGCACCCCGCGGATGTGCCGATGGCTGTGTTCGGCGTCGCCGTGGTCGTGGCCGTGAGGGTTCGCTGCGACCGGCTCTTCATGCAGGGATTGCAACACGCCGCATTCGGCCACGGACGCCGCCGTCGTGCAGCGCCGGCCAATCGCCTCGATCTGGCGCCTGAGCTCGGTCAGTTCGGCGATGCGCGTTTCCACGTGGCGCAGGTGTTCATCGAGCAGGTTGTTGATCTCTTCGCACGAGGCCTGCGGGTTGGCCTGCAATTCGAGCAGCCGGTGGATTTCAGTGTGTGCCATGTCGAGCGACCGGCACTTCGCAATGAAGGCCAGTTGCTCGGCATGTTCGGCTGAGTAGACGCGGTAGTTGTTGGCGGCGCGCGCCGGCGGCGGCAGCAGGCCCTGCGCCTCATAGAAGCGGATGGTTTCGATGCTGATGCCCGTGCGCTGGGCGAGCTCGCCAATTTTCATACGCGTTTGCGGGAAGGTCAGAAGACGGTGGGTTCGGTGGTTACGGCTTCGACACCGGCCACCTTCAGGCAAGCGTCCAGGCAGGCGCGACACGCCGCTGCGCAGGCCGTGCAATGGCCCTGGTCGTGATGATCGCATGCTTCGGCGCACTGGCTGCAGATCTCGGCGCAGTCTTCGAGCAGCAGCTCTGCGAACTCACTGTTGCGCTCCAGGAAGGCGCGGGTCACGGCGCAGTATTGCGCGCAATCCGTGCACACGCTGATGCAGCGTGCCATGGCTTCGGCGTGGCCGTTCTTGTTGCATTCCGTCGCGCAATGATTGCAAGCGTTTTCACAGGCCTGGAGCGCCTGGACCACACTGGCAAAACGCTTGGCATTCTCTTTCGCGGTCGGACGATTGGTCATGTCGGTTCTCCTTGGGCGGTGGATGTGCACGCTCGCGCGCTTTGGACAGGATGAGCCCAGGCGTCGCCTGGGACCCATCCCTTCAATTTAGCAACTCGCGCACCACAGCGTGAGGCCGACCTGCGCGTTACGCTACCGTTGCCTGGGCACTACTGCGGCGCAGCATGCCTTGGCCGGTGCGTGCGATCAGGCGATTGACCCCGCCCACCACGGCACGAATCGACGCGGTCGTGAGGTTCGCATCCACGCCCACGCCGAACACGCTGCCCGCCACGCCTGTTGCCGCCAGTTCCGCAAACGCAATGGCATCGGCGTTGGCGCCCTGGCCCAGCGCACGTTCCTCGTAGTGATGGATCGAGACCGGTGCGGTCAGCACATGCGACAGCGCATGCACCAGCGCATCGAGCGGGCCATTGCCGCTGCCTTCGCAAATATGCTCGTGATCGTCGATGTTGACGACCAGGCGGATGTGCTGGCTGCCATCGTCGCGCTCGGTCAGGCGGTGCGATACGTAGCCGATCGCACCATCGCTGCGCAGGTAAGTCTGCTGAAACAGCGCCCAGATGTCGGCGCCGGTGGCTTCGCGGCCACTGGCATCGGTCAGCTTTTGCACCGTGCTGCTGAACTCGACCTGCAGGCGGCGCGGCATCGCCACGCCATAGCCGGATTCCAGCAGATACGCGATGCCGCCCTTGCCCGACTGGCTGTTCACGCGAATGATCGAGTCATACGTGCGGCCAACGTCGGCCGGGTCGATGGGCAGGTAGGGCATTTCCCACAGCGCATCGGGTTTCTGCACCGCAAAGCCCTTCTTGATGGCGTCCTGGTGCGAGCCCGAGAACGCCGTGAACACCAGGTCGCCCACGTACGGATGGCGCGGATGCACCGGCAGCTGTGTGCAGTCTTCGCAGGTCCGTGCCACGTCATTGATGTGCGAGAAATCCAGCTCCGGATCCACGCCTTGCGAATACAGGTTCAACGCCAGCGTGACGAGATCCACGTTTCCGGTGCGCTCGCCGTTGCCGAACAGGCAACCTTCCACGCGATCGGCGCCCGCCATCACCGCCAGTTCAGCCGCTGCCACGGCCGTGCCGCGGTCATTGTGCGGATGCACGGAGAGGATGATCGAATCGCGGCGCGCCAGGTTGCGATGCATCCATTCGATCTGGTCTGCGTAGATGTTTGGCGTGGCCATCTCTACCGTGGCAGGCAGGTTGAAGATGATCTTGTGCTCAGGCGTCGGTTCCCAGACCTCGGTCACCGCGTTGCAGACCTCCAGCGCGAAATCCAGCTCGGTGCCGCTGAAGACTTCGGGGCTGTATTGGTACGTCCACTGCGTCTCGGGCATCGTTTCCGCAATCTCGCGGATCAGCTTGGCGCTTTGCACGGCAATGCGCTTGACGCCCTCGCGGTCGGTGTTGAACACCGTGCGGCGGAACACCGGCGCGGTCGCGTTGTAGACATGGATGATGGCGCGCTTCGCGCCGCGCAGCGATTCCATCGTGCGGCGGATCAGGTCTTCGCGCGCCTGCGTCAGCACTTCGATGGCCACGCCGTCGGGGATGTGTCCACCCTCGATCAGCTCGCGCACAAAATCAAAATCGGTTTGAGAGGCGGCGGGGAAAGCAGCTTCGATTTCCTTGAAGCCGATCTGCACGAGCATCTTGAACATGCGCATCTTGCGCTCGGCGTTCATGGGCTCGAACAGGGCCTGGTTGCCGTCGCGCAGGTCCGTGCTCATCCAGATCGGGGCACGGGTGATGGTCTTGTTGGGCCAGGTGCGATCGGCGAGGGCGATTGCGGGGAAGGGGCGGTACTTGGTGGCGGGGTTCTTCAACATGGGGAGTGCGTCCTGTGAGATCGAGATCGGGTTCGTACAACGGGGACGGCCGCGCGGGCGGCGTCCGGGGTGGCCGGAATCGGGTTCGGGATGTGGCGGCCAGACAGCCACGGGCGCGTGGTCTGGCAACCGGTCAGTAGTCGTAGCGAAAGCGGGATCGAGGCAGGCATGAGCGGCTCCAACGATTCGGCGCACGGACTGCGCCACACACAAGGCCCGTCGCCGCGTAGGGCACGGACCGGTCAAACACCGGAACGAGGGGAAAAGAGAGGTCTACGCGCTTACACGCGTAGTAGCGAAGCGGATAGCAGACCGCGCACGCACGAGAGGATGCGCGCTTGAGCGGAGAGGAGGGTGGTCTGCTGGAAGTGCATTGGTTGATGATGCTGGCGCGGCGACGATGTTGTCAAGGCGCCGGGGCAGGTTGTTGGCGGTTTGCCTCGCTTTCCGCACGGATAGGGCCGCGAGCGCGGGTGCATCAAGATGGATCAGCCCCGCACATGCCAGGCCGGCCCCATGTGAAGTGGCCGCCAGCAAAACCCGGCCGAACCTGCTTTAATACACCCCGTTCATGCCGCCAGCCCGCTGTATCAAAGGGTTCATAACGGTACGACTCCCTCACGCCCCACAAGGAGAATCCCCCAATGGTCACGTTGAATGTCAACGGTAAACCGGTGGAAGTTGATGCAGATCCGTCGACGCCGCTGCTCTGGGCGCTGCGCGACAACCTTGGCCTGACCGGCACGAAATTCGGTTGCGGCGTCGCATCGTGCGGCGCCTGCACGGTGCACCTGAACGGCCAGCCCACACGCAGTTGCGTGCTGCCGATTTCCGCAGTGGTCGGCCAGCAGATCACCACCTCCGAACATATCGCCGACGACAAGATCGGCAAGGCCGTCCTCGATGCCTGGGTCAAGCACGATGTGGCGCAGTGCGGCTACTGCCAGAGCGGCCAGATGATGAGCGCGGTGGGTTTGCTGCGCACCAAGAAGAAGCCGACTGACGCCGATATCGACAGCGCCATGGCCGGCAACCTGTGCCGTTGCGCGACGTATCAGCGCATTCGTGCGGCGATTCACGATGCCGCGAAATCGCTGGCCTGACCCCACCGGAGAATCCCCGATGCGTATCCGAAATCTTGAAGCGCTGGCCGGTGGCGGCGCGCAACATCAACCGGCGTTGGCCGACGCACGCGCGGCCACGCTCGACCGCCGCAGCTTTCTGAAACTCACCACGCTGGCCGGCGGGGGCCTGGCGCTGGGCATCGCGCCCGTGTTGGTCGGCGCGCAGGATGCCAAGGCCAAGCCGCCATCACCGCCTCAGGCGTTCATCATCATTGCGCCGGACAACACCGTCACCGTGGCGGTGAACCGGCTGGAGTTCGGCCAAGGCGTGCACACGGCGCTGCCGATGGCACTGGCCGAAGAGCTCGACGTCGATTGGCGCAACGTGCGCGGTGTGCTCGCGCCTGCAGCCGATGCCTACAAGGACCCGGGCTTCGGCATTCAGATGACGGGCGGTTCAACCGCGCTGAACCATTCGTTCCAGCAATACCGCGAACTGGGCGGCCGGGCACGTGCCATGTTGATCTCGGCGGCGGCCGAGCGCTGGAAGGTTGATCCGTCCACATGCCGCACGGCCAACGGCGTGGTTACGTCGGGCAGCCACCGCGCCACGTATGGCGAACTCGCCCAGGCCGCGATGGCGCTGCCGGTGCCGGCCCAGGTCACGCTGAAGAACCCTTCGCAGTTCCGCATTGTCGGCAAGCCGACGCCCCGACTGGATGCGCGCGCGAAGCTCGACAGCTCGCTCAAGTTCGGCCTCGACACGCGCCTGCCCAACATGAAGGTGGCCGTGCTGGCCCGCCCGCCGCGCTTTGGCGGCAAGGTGGCCAAGTACGACGTGGCTGCGGCCAAGGCGGTGAAGGGTGTGGTCGATGTGCTGCAGATCCCGACCGACCGTAGCGGCACGGGCGTGGCCGTCATTGCCGACGGATACTGGCCGGCCAAGCAGGGCCGCGACGCGCTGCAGGTCACGTGGGAAGACGCCGGCTCGAAGGTGTCGACGCCGGCGCTGATGGAGGAATACAAGAAGCTCGCCGGCCAGCCCGGTACGGTGGCCAGGGCCGCTGATGTGAGCGCGATCCCATCCGCCGCCACCCGTATCCAGGCCGAATACGAATTCCCGTATCTCGCCCACGCGCCCATGGAGCCCCTGAACTGCACGATCGACGTCCAACAGGACGGCGGCAAGATCAGCGGAGCCAAGGTGTGGGTCGGCTCGCAATTCCAGACCATTGACCAGGGCGCCATCGCCAAGGTGCTGGGCGTGTCGCCCGAAAAGGTCGAATTGAACACGATGATGGCGGGCGGCGGCTTCGGTCGGCGCGCGATTCCCACGTCCGACTACGTGGTCGAAGCCGCCAACGTGGCGAAGGCCTACGCGGCTGCCGGGCATAACGGCCCCGTCAAGGTGATCTGGAGCCGTGAAGACGACATCCGCGGCGGCTACTACCGCCCGATGCATCTGCATCGCGTCAACGTGGGCGTGGACAACAGCGGCAAGGTCGTCGGCTGGGACCACGTGATCGTCGGTCAGTCGATCCTCAAGGGCACGCCGTTCGAAGCCTTCATGGTCAAGAACGGTGTGGACGAGACCATGGTCGAGGGCGTGATCGAGAACGACTACGGCTTTCCGATGCAGCTGACGGTGCACCATCCCAACGTGGATGTGCCGGTGCTGTGGTGGCGTTCCGTGGGCCACACGCACACGGCCTACGTGATGGAAACCATGGTCGACGAGGTCGCGCATGCGGCCAAGCAAGACCCGGTGGCCTTCCGCCTGGCACGCTTTACCGGCAAGGAACATGAACGCCATCGCGCCGCGCTGCAACTGGCCGTCGACAAGTCCGGCTACGGCAAGCGCAAGCTGCCCAAGGGCCAGGCGTGGGGCGTCGCGGTGCATGCCTCGTTCGAGTCGGTGATCGCGTATGTGGTGGAGGTGTCGGTCGACCAGGGCAAGCCGCGTGTGCATCGCGTCACGGCTGGCGTGCATGCCAATCGCGTGGTCAACCCGATGGGCGCGGAAGCGCAGATCCAGGGCGCCTGCGTGTTCGGCCTGGCGATGATCCAGCCGGGCTTTGCCATCGACATCGAAAACGGCGCGACGAAGAACAGCAACTTCACCGACTACCCGCCCGTGCGCATGCCCGATGCGCCGCCGGTGAACGTGTTCTTTGTGCCATCGGAAGACAATCCGACGGGCCTGGGCGAACCCGGCACGCCGCCGATCGCGCCTGCCGTGGCCAATGCGGTGTTTGCACTCACCGGTAAGCGGCTGCGCAAGCTGCCGTTTGACACGGTGTGATCGTCATCGTCGCGTGATGTGATGAAAGCCGGCATGCAGCAATGTGTGCCGGCTTTCTTGTTCAGCGGACCGTTTCTTGCGTCCGGCAACGCGTTGTTCATCCCGCAGAGGGGCACGTCATGGCATTGAATATTCTGTATACCGCCCACGCCACCGCCACCGGTGGCCGCAACGGCCACACGCAGACCGAAGATGGCCAGGTCTCGCACAACCTGTCCGTGCCGAAGTCGATGGGAGGCCCTGGCAAGCCCGACACGACCACGCCGGAAGACCTGTTTGCCGCGGGTTACGCCGCGTGCTTCGGCTCGGCGTGTGACTTTGTTGCCAAGAGCATGCTCAAGCTCAATCCGAGCAACATCGAAATCCATTGCGATGTGGACATCGGTACGCGTCCGGAAGGCGGCTTCGGCCTGAACGTCGGGCTCACCGCACGCATCAGCGGCCTGTCTCAGGGGGATGCCGAGGCCCTGGTCGCCAAGGCACATGAGGTGTGTCCATATTCGAACGCCACGCGCAACAACGTGGAAGTCACGCTCAAGACGGAGGTGGTGTGATGGCGTTGCGGCCTGTTGTCGGCGTCTTGCTGGCCGCGGGCCGCGGCAGCCGCTTTGACCCGACAGGCGTGGCCAACAAGTTGATGGCGCCGCTGCCGGACGGCACCCCCGTGGCGGTGCAAGCCGCGCGGCACTTGAAGCAGGCGCTGGGCGATGTGGTCGCGGTGGTGCCTGCCGCGGCCACGCATGGCGCGCAGGTTGAGCTGCTGGCTGCGCTGCTGGCCGAGGCCGGCTGCGAGGTTGTTTTCTGCGCCGATGCCGCACGTGGCATGGGGGCCAGCCTGGCCGCCGGCGTGGCGGCGCGCCCGGAGGCGGGCGGTTGGGTCATCGCCCTGGCCGACATGCCGTGGATTGCCCCAGGCACCATCGCCGAGATCGCCCGTGCTGTTGACGCGAGCCATTGCGTCGCCCCTTTTCATGCCGGGCAGCGCGGTCACCCGATCGGTTTCGGCGCGGCATTCTTCGCTGGCCTGACGTCGCTCGACGGTGACGAGGGCGCCCGGCGGTTGATCCATCCGGGCACGCTCATCCGGATCAATACCAACGACGCAGGCACCCTGCGCGATATCGATACGCCGGCCGACCTGGCGCGGTGATGCAACGAGACGGCCTGGCCGGTCCCTGAGCAAGGCGCCGCCGCGCATCACGGTCTGCTGACCCGGGATGGCGCCGCCAGATTCCCCCGTCAGAAGAGCCGCCATGGCAGTCAGAAATCCGGCGGTATCCACGTGCCTACGCCACGTGGCGGCGCGATCGGAGGAGAACTGCCCTGCGCAGGGCATATGCCCCCGACAGTCTTCCCACGGGGTCATCTCCCCCGAGCGTATGCCCACCTCATTTACTGAAAGCGCGTTTCATATCGTGAAATTCTGATCGGAATTTTCCGGCGCCGTCTTCCCGTTTGCTGAAAAGGCGTTCCGCATTGCAAAAAACGATACCTATCTATTTGAAAAATAAAGAGAAACTAACTCTTATGTCTTATATAAGACCTTGCTGCGTTGCGTCAGGGGAGCCTTACAATATTTCCACGCTGCTCGCTTCGGTATCCGGAGCTGCACATGCAACCCTTTCTTTTGAAACGCGCTTTATTTCCAGGAAATTGACATGGCCCAGTATCAAGACGACATCAAGGCAGTTGCCGGTGTGAAAGAAACCTACGGCAGCGCATGGAACGCGATCAACCCCGAGTACGCTGCGCGCATGCGTGCCCAGAACAAGTTCAAGACGGGTCTGGACATCGCCAGGTACACCGCCAAGATCATGCGCGCCGACATGGCCGCCTACGATGCTGATCCGGCCAAGTACACGCAGTCCCTGGGTTGCTGGCACGGCTTCATCGGCCAGCAGAAGATGATTTCCATCAAGAAGCACTTCAAGAGCACCGAACGCCGCTACCTGTACCTGTCGGGCTGGATGGTCGCCGCGCTGCGCTCGGAGTTCGGCCCGCTGCCGGACCAATCGATGCACGAGAAGACTTCTGTCAGCGCGCTGATCCGCGAGCTGTACACGTTCCTGCGCCAGGCCGATGCCCGTGAACTGGGTGGCCTGTTCCGCGAACTGGACGCCGCCAAGGACGCAGCCGCCAAGGCCGCCATCCAGGAAAAGATCGACAACCACGTCACCCACGTGGTGCCCATCATTGCCGACATCGACGCCGGTTTCGGTAACGCAGAAGCCACCTACCTGCTGGCCAAGCAGTTCATCGAAGCGGGTGCCTGCTGCATCCAGATCGAAAACCAGGTGTCGGACGAAAAGCAGTGCGGCCACCAGGACGGCAAGGTCACCGTGCCGCATGAAGACTTCCTGGCCAAGATCCGCGCGATCCGTTACGCGTTCCTGGAGCTGGGCGTGGACGACGGCATCATCGTGGCCCGTACCGACTCGCTGGGCGCCGGCCTGACCAAGCAGATCGCCGTGACGAACACGCCGGGCGACCTGGGCGACCAATACAACTCGTTCCTCGATTGCGAAGAACTGTCGGCCGACCAACTGGGCAACGGTGACGTCGTCATCAAGCGCGACGGCAAGCTGCTGCGTCCGAAGCGCCTGCCGAGCAACCTGTTCCAGTTCCGCGCCGGCACGGGCGAAGCACGTTGCGTGCTGGATTGCATCACCTCGCTGCAAAACGGTGCCGACCTGCTGTGGATCGAAACCGAAAAACCGCACATCGGCCAGATCGGCGGCATGGTCAAGGAAATCCGCAAGGTCATCCCGAACGCCAAGCTGGTGTACAACAACAGCCCGTCGTTCAACTGGACGCTGAACTTCCGTCAGCAGGTGTATGACGCCATGAAGGAAGCGGGCAAGGACGTGTCGGCCTACGAGCGCGGCCAACTGATGAGCGCCGAGTACGACGACAGCGAACTGGCGAAGCTCGCCGACGAGAAGATCCGCACGTTCCAGGCTGATGCATCGCGCGAAGCCGGCATCTTCCACCACCTGATCACGCTGCCGACGTACCACACCGCCGCGCTGTCGACCGACAACCTGGCCAAGGAATACTTCGGCGACCAGGGCATGCTCGGTTACGTGGCTGGCGTGCAGCGCAAGGAAATCCGCCAAGGCATCGCCTGCGTCAAGCACCAGAACATGTCGGGTTCGGACATCGGCGACGACCACAAGGAATACTTCAGCGGCGAAGCTGCGCTGAAGGCGGCTGGTAAAGACAACACGATGAACCAGTTCCATTGAAGCGGACGGTTTCCGCGATGCATCGAGCGCCCCGGACGGGGCGTCTCGTCGCGGGACCGAAGTTGTCCACAGCACCGATCACACCGCTTGCAGATCCCTTCGCAAGCGGTTGAGCGACAAGGGTTTGTTGCACGATGTAACAACGCCCCGAGATGTGGATAACCCATGCCGAGCGGGCCGGGGAGATGTGCGCTGCACGTTCACCCGGACCCGTCAAGCGCTTTGTTGACTTGGTACGCGGCGGGTAACCGGGTTATGCACAGAAGATGTGGATAAGTCTGTGGGAAACCGTATCCGAGCCGCATCGCATCGGGTTTTTGTCGGCGTTGCATGCGAATTCGGCAGGGGTCGTCCGGATGCCTCCCGACGCACGATGCAACGCTTGATTACAACTTGAAACAGCAAGAGCAGCACGCCTTGACCAGACTACTGGTACGCGGTCACACGATCGCAACCGACGTCCAGAAAGGAGAAAACATGGTCCGGGTACTGACGATATTACTGGCCGGCGCCACGCTGCTGACGGCCACTGGCTGTGCAGACATGACGGCGCGCCAACGCAATACCGCCCTCGGTGCGGGCATCGGCGGACTGGCCGGCGCGGCCCTGATTGGCGGCCCCGGCGCGACGCTGGGTGGTGCCGCGCTGGGTGGCCTAGTTGGTAATGTATCGACGCGCTGACAACGCCTCGCCCCAACAAGAAACGGACCTGCACGGTCCGTTTTTTTATGCCTGTGCGCGGCTGTGAGTGCGCAGCAGACTTTCGAGCGCCGGCACTTCCAGCGGCCGGCCAAACAGGAAGCCCTGGACTTCGTCGCACGCATGCGCGGCAAGAAACGCCGATTGCTCTGGCGTCTCCACCCCCTCGGCCGTCACCGTCATGTTCAGCGCCCGAGCCATTGCGATGATGGTCTTGGTGAGCACCACGCAGTCGGCCACCGCTGGCACGCCGCTGATGAACGAGCGGTCGATCTTGATGTTATGGATCGGCAGGCTGCGCAGGTACGACAATGACGAGAAGCCGATGCCGAAATCGTCGAGCGAGATGCGCACGCCGCGTGCCGCAAGGCTTGTCAACAGCCGCTGCGTCGAGAGGCGATCAGCCAGCAGCACGCTTTCCGTCAACTCCAGTTCCAGCCGCGAAGGCGTCAGTCCCGATGCCTTGAGAGCCTCGTCCACGTCGCGCTCGATGACGCCGGCATCGCACTGCCGGGCCGAGACATTGACCGAGATGCGTCCCGTGAAGCCAAAATTGCGCTCCCACGCCTGGCCCCTCGCGCATGCCTGCATCAGTGCCCAGCGGCCCAGTTCGAGGATATAGCCCGACTCCTCCGCCACGGCGATGAACTCGGTGGGCGAGACGGCGCCCAGTTCCGGGTCCGACCAGCGCATGAGCGCTTCCACCGCCACGAGTTCGCCCGAAGCCAGCGCGTACTTGGGCTGATAGACCAGCCTCACCTGACCGCGCGCGAGTGCGCGGCGCATGCGCTCGTTCAGGGTGAAGCGGCGCAGTATCTGTGTTTCCAGCGCGCGCGAGTACCGCGTGACGCGGTTGCGGCCGTTCTCCTTGGCGCGATACATGGCGGCTTCGGCACGGCTGACGAGCGTGGCGGCGTCGCCGCCGTCTTCCGGAAACACCGCGATGCCGATGCTGGCCGACAGGTGGACTTCGCGCTCGCCGCCGGCAAACGGTTTGGCCAGCGCGCCGAGCACCTGCAGGGCGAGCGCGTCCGCCGCATCGGGATCGTCGATCGCCACGCTGAACTGGTCGCCGCCCAGCCGCGCCACCAGCGCGCGCTGCCCTGCCTCCGCGCGGATGCGTTGTGCCGCCACATTCAGCACTTGATTGCCGATATGGTGGCCCATTGCCTCATTGACCGTCTTGAAGTGATCCAGCCCGACATATAGCAGCGCCGACTGGCCGGTCGAGGGCAGTGCCAGGCGCGCATCGAGCCGCTCGATGAAAGCAGCGCGATTGGGAAGGCCGGTCAGCGAGTCCTTGGTTTCCAGCAGGCGCAGCTGTTCGTAGGTCGAGCGTTCGGCGGTGATGTCGGTGAAGGTGACCAGCACCGCATGCGGCGAGGCGCTGTCGGGCGAGAACATCGGCAGGACCGACTCGCGCAGCCAGACGATCTGCCCGTTACCGGCAGGCACGCCGACGACGACATTGCTGATGGCCCGTCCGGTCCGTGCAGCCAGCGTGGTTGGCCATGCCGCGCGAGGCAGGATTGCGCCGTCTTCGCCAAAGACCATGTCGCTCAGGGACATGCGTGGGCGGCCCTTCCAAGATGTGCCTGTTAGGTGGAGGATCTGCGCCGCGCTGCGGTTGTATGAGAGCACGCGCCCGTCAGTGGAAAGCGTGAGCACACCCTCGCTCAGGTGATTGACGACCAGCCGGTACTGATCGCGCAAGTCGCGCGCCTGGCGGTATTCGCTCTCCAGGCGCAGGAGCTTGGCCAGGGCGCTGGTGTAGTGGGCGCATGCGCTGCGCAGGGTAGCGTCGTCGGGCGTGAGGCGCTCGGGCGCGGCATAGAACAGGCATAGCAGATCGTCGCCCATCGACATGTCGCGTGGCTGCGCCGGAATGCGGCACAGCCACGCGGGCAGCGCGATGCCCAGCGCGCACGTGAGCGTCTCACGCAGGGCGGTTGGTGCATTGGACAGGCGGATCAGTTCGATGGGCGCCAGCGCGCCCAGCAGCGGCGCGACGCGAGCAAGTTCGATATCGACCTCGGGCGCGGTTGCTTCTCCACGGCGTGCGAGTTGCACGCGCGCACCCTGCGTGCCGTAGAGCCTCGCTCGCCCGGAAACGACGCGCACCACCACGCACAGTACGTCCGGTAGTGCCGCCTCAAGCGCGCGCAGCACGGCATGCAGCCGCTCGCCAAGCGACGCCGCTGATGGCAACGTGGACAAAAGATGGTCCAGATGTTCGTGCGGTAGCGCCGCCCCGATGGCTTCTGCACTCAGGACGCGCTCGGCCGGCTTGCCCGGCAGTTGCGCATCGAGCGGCATGGGCAGCCCATGGACGACAACCTGTTGTGCGGGCAGACCATCGAAGCGGGTGGGCGTCACAGTCAGCCGAACGGTCACCGGTTCAGTGGACGCCTCAGGAGACCTGACGGAGGCCAGCCGTGCCGCCGGTGTGGTCGCGACTTCCGGCGCGATGGCGTGAGCTTCGACGGTGCCGGGCGCGCCAGGCGAGGTCGGCGCATCCAGAAAGAAGCGCGAGAAGGGTTCTCCCAGCAGCTCGTCTGCAGAGCGCGCGCGCACCATGCAAACGCCCGCCGCATTGGCGTACACGATGCGGCCCTCGAGAACGACATAGAGGGGCACAGGCAGGCTTTGCGCCGACAGCGGGTAGGAAAGTTCGTCTTGCATCCCACGCTCCAACCAAAGTGTGGCCCACGATATCGCGTGACGCAGGGATCCGCAGGCGACGAAATGGGGGCTGGCCGGCGGAAGTGGAGACCATGACATTCATCATGCGCAAAAGATTCACGCCATGCAAATTGTTAATTTGTGCTGAATACAACACATACCGGGACCGGCCGGTCGCCGGGGCGCGGAGGGGTCTGGCCCCGGTACAGCCCGTGTTGACCCGTTGACCTGATTGCGGCCAGTGGGTCTCGTCCTGCTTGGCCGCGCGAACACTTGGCTGCGGAATCGTTCGATTTGGGGGGGCAACGGCGTCCATCTCAGGGCGCGCATTCATACAGGTGTACCTATCGCCAGAATGAAATCCGCATCGATGCGTTCGATTGGCCTTGGCAGAAAGAATTGCGCCGAGGCAGCAAAATCGAAGGCCTATCCGCACGCCAAATCGCGAAGCAACCGGTAAAACGACACGGTACGGACGCATTGGCCGCTGCCGTGTTGCGCCGCCTGCCAAGACACGCCCCGCTTTGAAAAATCTTCCACAGCAAATCGGCGGGGAATTACTTTGAGCATCAGCGCCCCTCCATTCCAATGTCTTCAGCTTGCGTGTGAACCTCGATTACGCTGGCGGCGCAGCGGCAATGGTCGCCAAACACCTTTGCCAGCAAGGTGCCGGACTTGCGCGAGGGCTGTGAATGCGGCGCTGGAATGCAACGCGGTATCGGTTTGAAGTCAAGTGATGTCGCGCGCGTTAATCCAATGCTTCAATTCGATTTTTGTGGTGGATTGCACAGCATCCGATGTGCGTGAATTGATTGATGCGAGCGCATGTGCTTGATGGAAGCTTGCGGTACGGAGGGGCAATGTTGAAAAATCGTTTCTGTTAAGAATAGAATTGATCTAATATCTGACCCACACCAGACTTTATCCGGAGCGTATATGGCGACATACAAGGAATTGATTGCCCAAAAGGCCAAGTTGGAAGAACAGATCGAAACCGCTCGCGCCAAAGAGCTGGAAACCGTGATCCAGCAAGTGCGCCAGACGGTTGCCGAATATGGCCTGACGGTTGAAGACCTGGGCTTGGCGCCGCGTCGCGGTCGGCGTGCCGGTGCCAAGGCGCCGGTCCCTCCCAAGTATCGCGATCCGAAGACAGGTGCAACATGGTCGGGTCGCGGCCGTGCGCCGGCCTGGATCGGCAAGAATCGCGACAAGTTCCTGATCGCCTGATTGCCTGATTAGCGCCCAGCGCGCACGGCAATTGGAAATGGCCCACCTCATGCGGTGGGCCGTTTTCATTGGCGCGCACCACGATCATTCCGGTATAACGTGCGCATGACGCCCCGCCTGCCTAAATACCTTGAACTGGCCGATCGCATCCGGCTCGACATCCTGCATGGAGCGTTGCCGGCCGGTAGCGTTGCGCCCAGTGAGAACGAAGTGGCTCTGCGCTACGGGGTATCGCGGTTGACGGCGCGCCGTACGCTGAACGAGCTTGCGGCGCGCGGGCTGCTCAAGCGCTCGCGCGGACAACGCAGCGTAGTGCTCGACCGGGTAGGGCCGCATCGGCTGGTACTTTACGCGCCAGGCCAGTCGGATGCGGCGCTCGAGTACACGCCTGGTGCCGTCTATACCGTCAGTGCGTTCCGGCTGGAGCCGGCCGATCACACCGTGGCGGCCGCCCTGGGGCTTGAGCTGGGCGCGCAAGTCGCCTTCGTCGAGCGGCGCGCCCAGGTGGGTGGGCAGCCGGTCATGCTCTTGCGCACGTGGTTGACGTCGCGGCTGGCGGCCATGCTCGAGGCGCGCGACTTCGAGGACCGTCTGTTCGTACAGGTGTTCCAGCGCGCCAACCTGACCATCGCCCGCTCGCCTGCGTGGCAGATGCCCATCAGGCCGCGCAGCTTGACGTGAAGGCCGGGGTACCGCTGGTGCGCGTGCGTCGCATCGGCTACAGCGTGGCCGACATGCCGATTTCGCTGACGTATTGCGATTTCTCGCCCGATCGCTACACGCGCGAAGTTGACCAGGTGAGCGACAAGCCCCGCCGTTTAGGACGGGGAAGGATAGCGTGGACGGCGTAGCCGTCCTTGTCTTTGGGGTTCAGTGTGGCGTTTGCTGCTGCTCGATGTACTGGCGCACGATGGAAATCG
>JAGWNU010000176.1 GCA_028871175.1 Burkholderiaceae bacterium
GCGGGGTCGGCTACCTCATCCTGCAGGCTGAAGGCACCTTCGACATCAACACGGTGTTCGCCGGAATCGTCGTGCTGACGGCCTTTGCGCTGGTGCTCGACTGGCTGGTCGGGCTCGTGGAAAAGCGCCTGATGCGCTGGCAACCGAAGACCGGCGAAACCGAACAGCTCTGATGCGTTGGCCGTCACATCAACCCTGCATCGTGCAGGGTCATGCAACTAGACGGTCGGTCTACTACAATCCGGGTCACCATGAGCAAGCACCCCGAACCTGTCACCGCTGAAGGCGCCGAGGCCCGGCACGACACCCGCGATCGCATTCTTGACGCCGGTGCCGAACTGATCCTCGGGCGCGGGTTCTCGGCCGTCGGGCTGGCTGAGATTCTCGGCCGCGCGCAAGTGCCCAAGGGTTCGTTCTATTACTACTTCGGGTCCAAGGAAGATTTTGGCGTTGCCATGCTGGAGCGCTATTTCCAGGACTACGATGCGGGCGTCGTCAGCTTGTTCGGCGACACGCGCCTGAGTGCACGTGAACGGCTGCTGCGCTATTTCACCGCGTGGATCGATCTCCACGAACGCAGCGCATGCGAAGTCACCTGCCTGGCAGTCAAGCTCTCGGGCGAGGTGTCGGATTTGTCGGAGCCGATGCGCAAGGTATTGTCTGCGGGGATGACGCGCATGGTCGAGCGGATAGCCGCGGCCATCGAAGCAGGCGTTGCCGACGGTTCGCTGGCGCCGGTGCAAGACGCCCGCCATCTGGCCGAAGGGCTTTACGCCATGTGGATGGGCGGGGCGCTGCTGGCCAAGGCGCATCGTAGCGTCGCGGCGTTCCAGAGTTGTGTTGCACAGACCGAACGCTTGCTGATCAAGCCCACGCACTGATTTCAATGAACGCGATTGCCGGCGAGGCATGTTCCTCGCTTTTTCTTTGATTCCGGTTCTAGATGACCGGTCGAATAGTTTGTTTCAGGAGCTGATATGACCCAACAATTGCTGTCCCCCATCCAGGTCGGTCATACGACCCTCGCCAACCGCGTTGTGATGGCGCCGCTGACGCGCTCTCGCGCCGGCCAGCCCGGCGACGTGCCGACTGAACTGAACGTGACTTACTACGCGCAGCGCGCCACCGCCGGCCTGATCGTGACCGAGGCGACGCAAATTTCCCGCCAGGGCCAGGGCTACGCCTGGACGCCCGGCATGTACACCGACGCGCAGGAAGCCGGCTGGAAGGCGGTGGTGGATGCCGTGCACGCCAAGGGCGGCCGTATTTCGCAGCAACTCTGGCATGTGGGCCGGATCTCGAACACGCTGCTCCAGGAAAACGGCCAGGCACCGGTCGCACCGTCGGCGATTGTCGCCAAGGGGGCGCAGAGCTTTGTCGTGCATCCGGACGGTACGCCTGGCAACGCGCCGACCAGCGAGCCGCGTGCCTTGGCGAAGGAAGAGATTCCCGGCATCGTCGCGCAATACCGCCAGGCCGTGCAGCGCGCACACCGCGCCGGCTTTGATTTTGTCGAGATCCATGCCGCCAACGGCTATCTGCTGCATCAGTTCCTGTCGACCAACAGCAACCAACGCACCGACCAATATGGTGGTTCGCTGGAAAACCGCGCGCGGCTGATCCTGGAAGTGGTTGACACGGCCATCGCCGAGATCGGTGCTGACCGGGTGGGTATCCGCCTGTCGCCGCACTTTGTCGCGCACGACATTGCCGATACGCAGGCGGAAGACAGCGCGCTGTACCTCGCGCGTGAACTGACCAAGCGCGGCATCGCCTATCTGCACATCGCCGAGCCGGATTGGGCAGGTGGCCCGGAGCTGACGACGGGTTTCCGTCGCCAGCTGCGCGACGCCTTCCAGGGCACGTTGATCGTCTGCGGCCAATACACGGCGGAAGAGGGCGAACAGATGATTGCTTCCGGCCTGGCGGATGCCGTGGCATTCGGCCGTCCCTTCATCGCCAATCCCGACCTGGTTGCGCGTTTCCGCGCGGGTGCAACACTGAACACGCCGGACCGTTCAACCTTCTACGGCGGCCAGGAAAAGGGCTACACCGACTATCCGACGCTGGAGGCGGCGGCCTGACCAGACGGGCTATCCGCAAACAAAAAGCCGTGCCGGGCACAACCCGACACGGCTTTTTTTCCAAGCGCTGTCTACACTCAGGGCTGGATGACGACCTTGCCCGTCACCTTGCGTGCGGCCATGTCAAGTAGGGCCTGCGTGGTTTGTTCCAGCGGATAACGCGCCGAAATGTGCGGACGGATCTTGCCTTCCTGCATCCAGCCGAGCATCTGCATCATGTTGGCCAGGTTTGCCTTGGGCTCGCGTCGGGCGAATTCGCCCCAGAATACGCCAACCAGCGACGCGCCCTTGAGCAGCGCGAGGTTCAGCGGCATCTTCGGAATTTCGCCATTGGCAAATCCGACCACAAGGTACCGGCCGCGCCAGGCAATCGAGCGGAAGGCCGGCTCCGCGTAAATGCCGCCGACCGGGTCGTAAATCACGTCCGGCCCCTTGCCGTCGGTGAGCTCCTTGATCCGCTCGCGCAGGTCTTCGGTCGAATAATTGATGAGCGCATCCGCGCCATGGTCCTTGCAGACAGCGAGCTTTTCATCGCTCGACGCGGCGGCGATCACGCGCGCGCCGATGGCCTTGCCGATCTCAATGGCCGCCAGCCCGACGCCGCCGGCAGCGCCCAGCACCAGCATCGTCTCGCCGGCCTTGAGTTGCCCGCGATCGACCACCGCATGGTGCGACGTACCGTAGGTGAGCGTGAAGGCGGCCGCCGTATCGAAGGCCATTCCCGGCGGCATTGGCATTACCACCTTCGCCGGTGCCTTGACCTGCGACGCAAAGGCGCCCTGGCCAAGGAAAGCGATGACGTGGTCGCCGGCCTTGACGTGCGCCACGCCCTCGCCAACGGAACGCACCACACCCGCGACTTCCGAGCCCGGCGTGAAAGGCAGTTCCGGCTTGAACTGGTACTTGTTCTGGATGATCAGCACATCGGGGAAGTTCACGCCTGCCGCCTTGACATCGATGACGACCTCGCCGGCGCCCGGCGAGAGGTCCGGCAGCGTTTCGATCACCAGCGATTCGGGCGGGCCCCAGGTCTTGCAGACGACGGCTTTCATGGTGTGTCTCCTGATCAATCTAGTGTTGGATTGTTCGCCATCGCGCGTGCATCGCGCGCGATCTCGTCTGGCAGTGTAACCGAATAAAAGCACGATCGTTCGATTCGGTTTCGTGATGTCGTCGGGCGGATGCGTCGACGGGCTTTCGTCGGTGCGCGCGGCACGCGGGCGGACACGATTTGGGAACGCCGCTCGGTTACAATCCGCGCCATGCATATTCTCATCGCCAATGACGACGGATACCTCGCGCCCGGTCTTGCGGCGCTCCATCGTGCGCTCGCGCCGCTTGGCCGCGTAACGGTGGTGGCGCCGGAACAGAACCACAGCGGTGCGTCCAACTCGCTCACGCTGCAACGTCCTCTTTCGGTGTTCGAAGCCACGGAAGGAGCCCAGAAGGGTTTCCGCTTCGTCAATGGCACGCCGACGGACTGCGTGCACATCGCGCTCACCGGCATGATCGACGAGCGGCCCGACCTGGTCGTCTCCGGCATCAACCAGGGTCAGAACATGGGCGAGGACGTGTTGTACTCCGGCACCGTCGCCGCTGCCATCGAGGGCTACCTGTTCGGTATTCCGTCGATCGCTTTCTCGCAGGTCGACAAAGGCTGGACGCATCTCGATGCCGCGGAGCGGGTCGTCCGTGAAGTGGTGGAGCGCTATCTGGCCGATCCGCTCGACGGTTCCGTCCTGCTCAACGTCAACATTCCGAATGTCCCTTACAGTGAACTGGCGGGATGGCGGGCAACACGCCTCGGCAAGCGGCACCAGTCGCAACCGGTGATCCGCCAGGCCAATCCGCGTGGGGAGCCCATTTTTTGGGTCGGCGCGGCCGGTGACGCAAAGGATGCCAGTGAGGGCACCGATTTTCACGCTGTCGCGAATGGCTTCGTTTCGCTGACGCCGCTGCAACTCGACCTGACCGACACGGCGCAATTGGGCGCGGTGCGCCGCTGGCAAACGTCATGATTGCCCTGGTGGCTCATGTCTGAGCGTCCGCGCGGCCGGCGCTTTCCCCTGACCCTCGACGCCGTCGTTGAGCGTCAACCTGCAGAGCGCCAGCGCGAGACACGGATCTCCTCCGGTGTCAGCGCTGTGCCCAGACCCACGCCCGCCCGTGCCGTGTCCGTTGAGCGTCTGGGGTCTGCGCCTGTGCCGGCGCCCGCGGCGCAGCGCGTCGCTGGCGTCGACGCAACAGTCGGAGCCGTTGCCGCCAGCGCGGTGCAGGCTCGAACGCAGGCAGCCCATGCGGCAGCGGGTGGCATGGCATCGGATCGCGCACGTCAGGCCCTGGTAGGCCGCGTGCAGGCCGCAGGGGTGAGCAGTGCCCGCGTCCTCGCAGCCATTGGCGCTGTCCCGCGTCATTTGTTTGTCGATGCCGGGCTGGCCTCGCAGGCCTATGAAGACTCCGCATTGCCGATCGGCCATCAGCAAACCATCTCTAAGCCCTCGGTGGTCGGCCGCATGATCGAGTTGCTGGTGCGCGACCGACCTGCCCGCCGGGGTGCGCCGCTGGCGCGCGTGCTGGAAATCGGAACAGGCTGTGGTTATCAGGCGGCCGTGCTGTCGCAGCTTGCCGACGAGGTGTACTCGATCGAGCGCGTGCGGCCGCTGCATGAAAAAGCCAAAGCGAACTTGCGGCCACTCCGGGTGCCAAACATCCGGCTGCACTACGGCGACGGCATGCTCGGGCTACCGAAGGCTGCGCCCTTCGATGCCATCATCCTGGCTGCGGCGGGGATGGAGGTGCCGCAGGCGCTGCTCGACCAGCTTGCCATCGGGGGCCGTCTGATCGCTCCCGTGGCGGCCGAACGTAGCGGCGGTCCGGCTCAGCAGCTCGTTCTGATCGAGCGCAGCAGCCGATTCCAGTTTCACAGTACCGCCCTTGAAGGCGTTTTCTTTGTCCCGTTAAAATCAGGAACTGTTTAGCATGTCCACTTCCCGGAGCTTCATGAACCGTCCAAGCCCCGCACGCGCCGGCCGGCTCGCTGTGGCCATGGTGTCGACCGCATTGCTGGCGGCTTGCGCATCCTCCGGCAACCAGGCGCCTGTTCTCGACCGCACCTCGCGTGCCGGCAGCACGACCACCGTCTCGCAGGAGCCGCCACCCCCGGGCTATTATCGGGTCAAGCGTGGCGATACGTTGTACAGCATCGCCCTGCGCAATGGCCAGGCCCCGCGTGACCTGGTGGCCTGGAACAACATCGCCAATCCGAATCAGATCGAGGTGGATCAGCTGATCCGTGTGGTGCCCCCGAATGCCGACGTGAGCAGCAGCGGGGCTGTCGTCACGCCCGTCCGCCCGGCCAACACGACCGCGCAACCCGTCGATTCCGCGCCGGTGACGCCGTCGCCCGCGACTGCGTCCGGGACCGCTGCCGGGGCAAGCGACAGCGCGATTGCATTGGCTTGGCCCGCACGCGGCACGCTCATCAACCGTTTCGATGACAAGGGCAACAAAGGCATCGATATCGGTGGCAAGCGCGGTGAGCCGGTGGTCGCTGCCGATGACGGAAAAGTGATCCACGTCGGACCCTTGCGTGGGTACGGGAATCTTGTCATCATCAAACACAACGACACGTTCCTGACCGCCTACGGTAACAACGACAAGGTTCTGGTCACCGAGCAATCCACGGTCAAGAAAGGGCAAAAGATCGCCGAAATGGGCAGTACCGATGCGGATCGCGTAAAGCTTCACTTTGAAGTGCGCCGTAACGGCAAGCCGGTCGATCCGATGCGTTTCCTGCCGCCTCAATAGAGGAATGCATGCCGCGCCAGAAAGCCGCCACGCCCGCCAGCCCCGCCGATGACAACATCGACGCTGCAGATGGCCAAAGCGCCGCCAATGGGCGCGCGGGGCGGCGTCCGCGCGGCGCGGCGCAGGCTCCCGCGGAAGACATCGAAGTCGTCGATGCATTGATCGAAGACGCACCCGTTGCCGACGCGACCGATCTCAGTGATAACGCTGACGTCGAAGAGTCCGACGAAGACGAGGAAGAATCGGCGGAGGCGGAAGAGCCTGCACCGGAAGAGGATTTTCGCAAGGTGCTGCAGGCAGAGCTTGCGGCCGACACCGTTCAGCACTACCTGAATCGCATCAGCATCAAGCCACTGCTGACGCCGGCCGAAGAACTGCATTTCTCGACACTGGCCAAGGCGGGCGAATTCACTGCGCGGCAGGTCATGATCGAGCGCAATCTGCGCTTGGTGGTGAGCATCGCAAAGGGTTATCTGAACCGCGGTGTCCCGCTGCTCGATCTCATCGAAGAGGGCAACCTTGGCCTCATGCACGCGATCGAGAAGTTCGACCCTGAGCGCGGATTCCGCTTCTCGACATATGCAACGTGGTGGATTCGCCAGAGCATCGAGCGCGCAATCATGAACCAGGCGCGTACGGTGCGATTGCCCGTGCATGTGATTCGCGAACTCAACCAGGTGTTGCGTGCCAAACGCCATCTGGAGAAGAGCGGTGTCGACGGCCGTGACGCGAGCCTGGAAGACATCGCCCACCTGCTCGGCAAAACGACTGACGAAGTGCAGGACGTGCTCTCGCTCAACGAGCACACGACTTCGCTGGATACGCCTTTCGATCTTGATCCAGGTACGAGCCTGCTCGATTTTCTGTCGGACGAACATGGCGCCTCGCCGGATCAGGAGGTCGCGCATCGCGAGCTGTCGCACCTGATGAAATCGTGGCTTGCGCGGCTGTCGGATAAACACCGCTACGTGGTCGAGCGCCGCTTTGGTCTCAACCACATCGAGCCTGCCACGCTGGAAGAATTGGCTGCCGAGATGGGCCTCACGCGTGAACGTGTTCGCCAGATCCAGCAAGAGGCGCTGGTCAAGCTCAAGCGGCATTTCGCCTCGCAAGGCGTACGGAAAGACGCGGTGCTGTAAGACCCCGCTGCTCGTCTTCTTTATCCCTCAATCGTTTTTCAGTTCAAGCAGCATTGGTTGATGGTCTGATGCCTGCGTGGCGCCGTTCACCTCGACGCGCAGCAAGCGTTCTCTCAGCGGTTCGCTGATCAACATGAAATCGCATGCGTAGGCGGGCTCGGCCCAGCCGGCGCGGTCATGTACGCCGAAGGTGGGCGGCTGCGGCGTCGACCCATGAGCGACCTGCCATGCGTCGTGCAATGAGGGTTCCTGCGCAAACGGACCGGTGGCCAAGTGCTTCGGTGCCGAATCCGTTCTGCAGTTGAAGTCGCCGCAGATGACGGTCGCCATGGTTTGCGCGAGCGGCCGGAAGGG
>JAGWNU010000177.1 GCA_028871175.1 Burkholderiaceae bacterium
GCCTGCATGCCCCACTTCATGAACTGGTAGCGCTCGTTGTTGCGCGAGAATTCCAGTTGCATGTTCAGGTCCAGCGCCTTCTTCTCACGGAAGTGGTCAATCTGCACCGAGTGATCCACCACCAGGTCGACCGGCACCAGCGGCTCGATCTTCTTGGGGTTCTTGCCCATGCGCTCGGCCACGTTGCGCATGGCGGCCAGGTCAGCCAGCAGCGGCACACCGGTAAAGTCCTGCAGCACCACGCGGGCTACCACGAACGGGATTTCATCAACGCGCTCGGCGTTGGGCTTCCAGTTGGCCAGTTGCGCAACGTGCTCTTCGGTCACCTTCTTGCCGTCACAGTTGCGCAGCACGGACTCCAGCACGATGCGGATCGACACCGGCAGGCGCTCGATCGCCACGCCCAGTTCCTTGCCCAGTTGCGGCAGGGAGTGGAACTTGCCGGTCTGGCCGCCGTTGATCTTGAATTCCTTCAGGGTTTTTTTCAGGTTGTAGGGCATGGCATGGCTCCAAGGCTCAAGGATGCGCGGGGCGCCGAAGCGACCGTTGCGGATACATCAAATCGACAGAATCAAATCACGTACAAATCGACATACTCGTTGACCGGCATGGCTTCCAGCGCTTTCTGGTCCAATGACACACGCAGGATGGCCTCCTGCTGCCTGTCCGGAAAACGGCGGGCCAGGTTGGTCCGGAACTTCTCGACCAGCAGCGGCATGCCTTCCTTGCGACGCCGCTTGTGGCCGATCGGGTACTCCACCACGACTTCCTTGAGCGCCGTGCCATCCCTGAACTGGATGGTGATGCCATTGGCGATCGAGCGTTTTCCGGGGTCGTGGTAATCCTGGGTGAACTGCTTGTCTTCGACGCAGACGATCTTCCTGCGCAACACATCGATGCGCGGGTCGCGGGCGACGTGGTCTTCGTAGTCCTCAGCCCTCAGGTGGCCAAAGATCAGGGGCACGGCGACCATGTACTGGATGCAGTGGTCGCGGTCGGCCGGGTTGTTCAGTGGGCCTTGCTTGTCGATGATGCGGATCGCCGCTTCGTGCGTGCGGATCGTGACCCGTTCGATGTCATCCACGGTCCTGCCGGCCTTGGCAAGGGCCGTGTGCAGCGTCATGGCGGCTTCGGCGGCAGTCTGCGCGTGGAATTCTGCCGGGAAGCTGATCTTGAACAGCACGTTCTCCATCACGTACGTGCCGTACTTGCGCTGGAACTTGAACGGCCGCCCCTTGAAGGACACATCGTAGAAGCCCCAGCCTTTTGCGGTGAGAGCGGAGGGGTAGCCCATCTCGCCGGTCCTGGCAATGAGTGCGAGGCGCACGCCGCGGCTGGTCGCGTCACCTGCCGCCCAGGATTTGCGGCTTCCGGTATTCGGCGCGTGGCGGTAAGTGCGCAGCGCCTGGCCGTCCACCCATGCCAGCGACACGGCATTGATGAGTTCCTCGCGTGACAGCCCGAGCAGTTGCCCGACCACCGCGGTGGTGGCGACCTTGACCAGTACAACGTGGTCCAGTCCTACCAGATTGAATGCGTTCTCGAGCGCGATGCAGCCCTGGATTTCGTGGGCGCGGATCATCGCGGTGAGCACGTCGCGCATGACGAGCGGCGCTTTGCCTCCGGCAATGTTCGTGCGGGACAGCCAGTCGGCCACCGCCAGGATGCCACCGAGGTTGTCCGACGGATGGCCCCATTCGGCTGCCAGCCACGTGTCGTTGAAATCCAGCCAGCGGATCATGGCGCCGATATTGAAGGCCGCCTGCACCGGATCGAGCTGGAATGGCGTGCCCGGAATCTTCGCGCCGTTGGGCACGATGGTTCCGGGTACGATGGGCCCCAGGAGCTTGGTGCACGCCGGATAGGACAGCGCCTCCAGCCCGCAGCCCAAGGTGTCGATCAGGCAATGGCGGGCCGTATCGTAGGCCGCCTTGCTGGCGAGCTTGGACGCTGTCACGTAGTCGACGATGTCGACGATGACTTTGTCGGGCTTCGGGCGGATGTTTGCAATCGGCGCGGACATGGGCAGTTCCTGTCGGCCCCTGGCGATAGTGCGCGTTACTGCTTGGCCGGTTGAGCCGCGTCAGGCGACGGGGCCGGAGCCGGAGCCGGAGCCGGAGCGGGGGTCGCATTGTCCTGCAGCATGAGCGGCAGGCCCGCAGGAGCACGCAGCGCGCCGGCTTGCGTCGGAGCCGGTGCGCCGGCGGCCATTGCGGCAGTCTGGCATTCGTCGGCCAGACGGTGGCCCTCATTGTGGTCGAACAGCATGGCCTTGGCAGGGATCACCACCAGGTCCAGCCCGGACTTCTGATCGAAATAGCGGTCGGCGCCCGTATGCGTCATCTGGCGCGGCAACTGGTAGTTCTTGCCCTTCCAGAACATGGTGATGACCTGGTCACGCGCCATGTCGCCCTTCAGGTACATCTCGTTGCCGAGCTCGCATTTCCATTCCACGCCTTCCGGCTTGACGGCAGCAACCGGGGGTGCCTTCTTGGCGATCTTCTTCCTGGCGTGCGCCTTCTTCTTGGCAGCCGGTTTTGCCGTGGTCGGGCTCTGGGCGGTCGCGTACTGCGATACAGCCAGCGAGAGAACGCCGGCACAGGCGCCCACGATGAACTTGTTCATAAATTTCCTTCCGAAAGACTGGTCAGGGGTGGCGGCCGCCCGGGGCCGGAATGCCAGGGCTTGGCGCACGCCGGCCGGTATTTTGACCGATTTGTTCGCCGCACCCAACGGTCTGTTACACGACGATGCAAGCTGTCCACCAAATGAGGGAGACCTGCCATCTGCTGCCGGGTATTGCGGGGCAACCCGCCGCCTGCTCTGCGCCTTCGGTGCTCCTTGTCGGTGTTGATCGATCTGCCAGGCTTAGCTACGGTTCTGCGCGAACAGCGCGTCCAGCTTGGCTTCGTATTCGTGGTAGCCGATGCTGTCGTAGAGTTCCATGCGCGTTTGCATGGTGTCGACGACATTCTTCTGCGTGCCGTCGCGACGAATGGCGGCATAGACGTTCTCGGCAGCCTTGTTCATGGCGCGGAAGGCCGAGAGCGGATACAGGATCATCGAGACGCCCACGGAGGCCAGTTCATCGCGCGTGAACAGCGGCGTCTGGCCAAACTCGGTGATGTTGGCCAGCACCGGCACCTTGACGGCGTCAACGAACCGGCGGTACATCGACAGGTCCGTCATCGCTTCGGGAAAGATCGCGTCCGCGCCCGCTTCGACACAGGCTACGGCGCGTTCCAGGGCGCGGTCAAAGCCCTCGACCGCCAGCGCGTCGGTGCGAGCCATGACAACGAAAGCCTCATCGGTGCGCGCATCGACAGCGGCCTTGATGCGGTCAACCATCTCGTCCTTCGAGACGATTTCCTTGTTCGGCCGATGTCCGCAGCGCTTGGCCCCCACTTGATCTTCGATGTGCATGGCGGCCGCGCCGAACTTGATCAACGACTTGGTCGTGCGCGCCACGTTGAAGGCGGAGGCCCCAAAGCCGGTATCGACGTCAACCAGCAGCGGTACGTCGCACACGTCGGTGATACGGCGCACGTCGGTCAGGACGTCGTCGAGGCCGGAGATGCCCAGATCGGGCAAGCCCAGCGATCCTGCCGCCACGCCGCCGCCTGACAGGTAGATCGCCCGATAGCCGGCGCGCTTGGCCAGTAGCGCATGGTTGGCGTTGATCGTGCCGACAATCTGCAGCGGCGATTCTTCGGCCAGCGCATGGCGGAAGCGCGCGCCTGCGCTGGATTGCGTATCGGATGTCATGGCAACTCTCCTCTCAATGCGATGGCTGCATCATGCGAAGAAGCGCGATGCGGCACTGGCCGGCATTTCCACGCCCGTGGTGTGTGCACGTTGAAGCACCGCCCACCAGTAGCGGTAACTGGCCCGATCGTGCAGGCGTCCTTCGTGCTGGATCGGTCCCCAGGAGGCGTCCTGTGCAGCCCCCAGGATGGCCGCAGCCTGGATCACTTCGTCATGCGACGGGCGGAATGCCTGCACGATCGGTTCGATCTGGTCGGGGTGGATGCTCCACTTGCGCAGGTAGCCGAAAGCGTTGCGTGCCCGCGCGGCGTCGGTGCCCGCGTGATCCGGGTGCCTGATATCGGTGCTGACATTGTGCGACGGCACCTTGCCATGCGCATGGCATGCAGCAGCGATGTCCACCAAGGCGCGCCGGATCAGCGGATGTTCAAATTGCTCCGGCGAGCCCATCGCCGCGCCTAGAATCGCGCCGTTGTGCGCGGACACGAAGTCCATCAGCCCGAAGCTCAGGCACTCCACTTGCACCAGCGATGCGATGTCGAACACCTGCGCCAACGCGCCATGCGTTTCGATCAGCACATGGATCGGCAGGTGTCGCGCAATTCCGGCCGCACGCGCGGCCTGGTTCACGCGGTCGGTGACGCGCGCGACTTCCACCACGTCGCGCACTTTCGGCACGGTCACATAGGCAAGACGGCTGCCTGCCTGGCCGATGAGGATGTCGACGTCCTGCGTCCATGCATCGTGATTCGGATCGTGAATACGCACGCCCACGCGATTGAAGTGGTTATCGTCGCTGTTGATCAGCGCGGCGGCCAGTTCGGCATGCTCGCGCTCGCGGCCGACGGCGGCGCCATCTTCGCAGTCAAACGTGATGTCGAAAACGGGACCAAGGGCTTGTTGCAGCGCGAGCGATTTGCGCATCAGCTTTTCCGCGCCAGCATAGTGGTCGCAGACGGGCAATTGGGCAGGAACGGTGTCGTCCTGGAACAAAACCTCGGTGGGGTGCACGGCGTTTCTATCAGATTGGCGGCGCTTGCGGCGCCTTCCAGATGCAAAAAAACCGGAGGGTTCGTTGCCGATCCGCTCCGGTTTCTCTTCAGGTCATGCGACTCAGCCCAGCAGGTGCTTCACGCCATCTTGCTCTTCCTGCAGTTCCTTGAGCGTGATGTTGATCTTGCCCTGGCTGTACTCGTCGATCTCCAGGCCTTGTACGATTTCGTACTTGCCGTTGGCGGTCGTGACCGGGAAGCCGAACATGACGTCCTTCGGAATGCCGTATTCGCCGTTCGACGGGATACCCATGGTGACGATCTTGCCGTTGGTGCCGAGCACCCAGTCACGCACGTGATCGATGGCAGCGTTGGCGGCCGAAGCGGCCGACGACAGGCCGCGCGCTTCGATGATGGCGGCGCCGCGCTTGCCAACGGTCGGCAGGAACACGTCGTTGTTCCACACCGGGTCGTTGATCATGTCCTTGACGCTCTTGCCCTCGATCGTGGCGTAGCGGTAGTCGGCGTACATCGTCGGGCTGTGGTTGCCCCACACGAACAGCTTCTCGATGCTCGACACCGGCTTGCCGGTCTTGGCGGCAATCTGCGACAGGGCACGGTTGTGGTCCAGGCGCAGCATTGCGGTGAAGTTCTCGCGGGGCAGATCCGGCGCCGACTTCATGGCGATGTAGGCGTTCGTGTTGGCCGGGTTGCCGACCACCAGCACCTTGACGTTGCGCGAGGCGACGGCATTCAGGGCCTTGCCCTGTGCCGTGAAGATCTGCGCGTTGGCCGACAGGAGGTCCTTGCGCTCCATGCCCGGGCCGCGGGGGCGGGCGCCCACCAGCAGGGCAACGTCGGCGTCCTTGAAGGCAGTCATCGGGTCGGAGTGGGCTTCCATGCCGGCCAGCAGCGGGAAGGCGCAGTCTTCGATCTCCATCATCACGCCCTTGAGCGCCTTTTGGGCCTTCTCATCGGGGATTTCCAGCAGTTGCAGGATGACGGGTTGATCCTTGCCCAGCATTTCGCCGGCAGCGATGCGGAACAGCAGGGCGTAACCAATCTGTCCAGCAGCGCCGGTCACTGCGACGCGCATGGGTGCTTTTGCCATGAGAACTCTCCAAACGGTAGTGAAAAGCGGATCGCACTGCGCAGGGCGCGCACCCTTGGCAGGATGGCGGCGCAGCTGCGCGGGCATCGCCGACGCATGCCACTGCCTCATGGATCTCATGGGGTAGCCGGCCCGGAATCGGCAAGAACTTCGCAGTTTACTGCGTCCGCATGACGAAGTGGAAACACCCTGGCGCGTGTGCGTGAACCCTCGCTGAGACCAGTGTGAAACCGCTCGTCCGGAACAGGCGCGAGTGTAGGGGTGCCCTGATGTGAAAGTCAATCAATCTTCTGTCTTATATAAGACATAAGACATTCTATAAACGGGCTGGACGCGTCCGTGGCTTTTGTGGTGAAATCGGCAGTTATGTCGAGTCCCTCCAGCCCTCCATCTGCCGTCGTGCCGCCCGCTACTGGCGCGGACGTCGGTATGTCGCCTGCATCAGCGGGCGCGGGGGCGGGCTCACCCACCTTCAGTCCGCTCTATCAGCAGATCAAGACACTGATCCTGAAAAGCCTCCAGACCGGCGAGTGGAAGCCGGGCGAGATGATTCCCAGCGAGATGGAGCTGGCGGCGCGTTACAAGGTGAGCCAGGGCACCGTACGCAAGGCGATCGATGAGTTGGCGGCCGAAAATCTGGTCGCTCGCCGTCAGGGCAAGGGCACGTTCGTTACGACGCATTACGAAGAAGGCGTGCAATTCCGCTTCTTGCGCCTGATGCCGGAGCAGGGTGAGCAACACTACCCGAGCAGCCGCGTGCTGGAATGCAAGCGTATGCGGGCGCCGGCCGAAATCGCGCGCCTGCTCGAGCTGAAGGCCGGTGACAGCGTCGTGCAGATCCGCCGCGTGTTGTTCTTTTCCGGCGAGCCGACCGTGTTCGAGGAAATCTGGCTGCCAGGAATCAGCTTCAAGGGGTTGACCGCCGAAAAGCTGACCGAGTGGAAAGGGCCGATGTACGCGTTCTTCGAGGCGGAATTCGGTGTGCGCATGCTGCGTGCTACCGAGCACATTCGTGCTGTCGCCGCTGATGCGGTCACGGCGGAGCTGTTGTCCGTGACGACCGGGTCGCCGTTGCTGTCGGTGGAGCGTGTCTCGCACACATTCGGCGATAGACCCGTGGAGTTGCGCCGTGGGCTGTACGTCACCACGCGGCATTACTACCAGAATGACCTGAGTTGACTACGCGCCGCCGGGCCTGATTGATGCGGGTTCGGCGGCGCTTTGATTTGTGGGTTGCGCAACAGCGCATTGCGCGCCATGAAGGCTGTGTAGAGAAGACAATCGCCCCCGTTTGCGCCAATGGCGGCAGGGGGCAGGATGCACAAAGAACGGGGCGCTGCGCGGGAAATTATTGGTGCGCTGCGCAACGAAAGCGCGCTAAAATCTTGCGGATTTTTGCAAAGCAGTTTTGTTTGTTGATTAGCCAATGGGGTCTGACATGGCAGAAGCCATCAAGAAAGCCA
>JAGWNU010000014.1 GCA_028871175.1 Burkholderiaceae bacterium
TCGGCGCCCCCTGCGCATGAAACCCGCCCCGATCCCGCCCAACGAAACCCAACGCCTGGCCTCGCTGCAGGACATGCTGCTGCTCTCCACGCCGGATGAGGAACTGTTCGACCGCGTCACCCGCACCACCAAGCGCGTGTTCGACGCGCCCATCGTGCTCGTCTCGCTCATCGATGCACAGCGCCAGTGGATCAAATCGTGCATCGGCCTGGACATGCGCGAGACCCCGCGCGACGTCTCGTTCTGCGGGCACGCCGTGGCCGAAGACCAGATGCTGGTCATTCCGGACGCAGCGGCTGACCCCCGCTTTGCGGACAACCCGCTCGTCACGGGCGCCCCGCACATCCGTTTCTATGCCGGCCGGCCCGTCAGGAACCTCGCGGGCTACGCGGTCGGCACGCTGTGCGTCATCGACCAGAAGCCGCGAGCCTTCGGTGCCAGCGAACAGGAGCTGCTTGACGATCTGGCCAGTTGGGTGGAATCGGGCTTTCGCGAGCGCGAACTGAGCGAGACACAGCGCTCGATCCTGACCGAGCTGCAGGCGACGCGCCACGAAAGCCTGACCGACCCGATGCTGCACATCTGGAACCGGCGCGCCGTCATGGAACTGCTGACGCGCGAATGTGGCCACGCCATGCTGCACGAGATGCCGCTGACACTGCTCATGGTCGATGTTGATCACTTCAAGCGCGTCAACGATACCTACGGCCATCCGGTAGGCGACAAGGTGCTGATCGAGATTGCGCGCTCGCTGCGGGTGCACTCCCGCCCGGCCGATGCGGTCGGCCGTTACGGCGGCGAAGAGTTTATGGTGGTGCTGCCGAACACGACCGCCAAGCAAGGCGCCGCGATCGCCGAGCGGTTGCGCAGCGCCGTGGAGCGGCTGGGAATCACGACGCCGCAGGGGATGCTCCGCAGCACCATCAGCGTCGGTCTGGCGAGTTGCGAAGCCGGCGCGGGGTCATGCACACCGACCGACCTCATCCTGCGCGCCGATGCCGCACTGCTGGCGGCCAAGCGGCTCGGACGCAATCGCGTGGTGCTCGACGGTCAACCGGTGTAGGTCACGCCGCATACGGCGCGCCGCCGCGTTCGCCCGCGCGTGACCGGATGATTCTCGCGTCCCTGCTGCCATTCGACCGCCCCCTCCCGCCGCGCTCAGGGCAAAGCCAAGTCCGGACACGAAAAAGCCGCGCAAGGCGGCTGTCCGGTCATACCGAAGCGACAGGCGCCTTACCCGGCTGCCGTTGGTGCGGCAGCGCAAGGAGCAGCAGCGACGCCATCAACCGATGCAATTGCAGCTTGTCGGGAGCGCCGTGCCTTCATGCCTGCCAGGCCGGCGCGCTTACCCCTGATGCGGCCACAAGGTGCGGCCGAAGAACGTCAGTGCGCGGTCCCACGCATGCTCGGCCCACACCGGGTCGTACTGCGTGGCAGCGATGCGGTTCGGACCCACCGCCGTCTCGTTGGCGAAGGCGTGATACGCAAGATAACGGTGGAAGTCAACATCGACGCCAGCGTCAGTCAGCTTCCTTTCCAACGCATCGACCGTTTCAATCTTGAAGAAACCGTCCTGCGTGGCCCAGTGGCCCTGCACCGGCACCTTGATCTTCGAGGCGTCGATGTATTCCAGCGGGGGAAAACCGTACCAGACCACACCGGCATCCGCTTCCGGCACATTGCTCAGGGTCAGCAGGGTCAGCGCGCCGCCCATGCAGTAGCCGGTCACACCCACGCGGGCACAGGTCTGCTTGAGGTACTGCACGGCGCCGCGCACGTCCTGCGTGGCTGCGTCGCCAAAGTTCAGGTTGGTCATCAGGTGGTGGGCTTCTTCCTCTTCCACCGTCATCTTGCCGCGGTAGAGGTCAGGCACCAGGGCCACGTAGCCCGCGCGCGCCAGGCGGTCGGCCACGCCGCGAATCTGGTCATTCAGACCCCACCACTCCTGGATGACGACGATGCCCGGGGCACCATCCGCCTTGGCCGGCTTGGCCAGATAGCCCTGGACTTCCTGGCCGTCCGGGCGTTTGAACGAAATCATGGATCCTTGCGTTGCAGTCATGCGATGGCTCCTCTATCTGCGGGATCAAGCGAAAGCGCTCAGCATAGCGTCAGACGAAAAAATTTGCAGACGGCGCCACCGTGTCATACGGGGGTACGCAGGTCGCACGCTCTATCATGGGCGCCCATTCACCCATCTCCATCATCATGATCAAAACCCTCGCCCTCATCGCCTATCTGCTGGTGCTGCTGATCCATGTCTACATCGTGGTGCTTGAGATGGCGCTGTGGAAATCGCGGGGTCCAAAGGTATTCCGCATCACGCCCGAAAAAGCGGCAGAGACCGCGGCCATGGCATCCAACCAGGGGCTTTACAACGGCTTTCTCGTCGCAGCCCTTGTCATCGGCCTGGTGGCGCCCGACCCGACGGTCAACGCTTCGTTTGCGCTGTTCGGGCTGGGCTGCGTGGCAGTGGCGGGCATCTGGGGGGCGATCACCGTCAACAAGCGGATCGCGTTGGTGCAAACGTTGCCGGCAGCGGCCGCGCTGGTATTGGGCTGGTTTGCCTGAAGCGTACGCGATCGGGGCAAGCGCCTGCCTCGCGGCTTGCCGGTAGCGCGATTGCGCACTAGCTTGAAGAGTGTCCAGGGTGCGATTGCCAGGAAGGGCCATCAGGAGCCATCGCACACCTGCGGGACCGCACCAATACAAAGGTTTCCGCGATGTCTCATGCAAGCCGCACCGCCCGCGTCTTGACGGTCCTGCTGGCAGCCCTGTGCAGCAGCCCCGTTGACGCGCAAGAGAGCATCACCATGACGCTGACCCTGACCTCCCCGGCCTTCACTGCCGGCGGCGCAATCCCCTCCCGCCTCACATGCGAAGGGTCGGATACCTCGCCACCGCTCGCCTGGACCGGCGTGCCTGCGGGCACCCGCAGCTTCGCGCTCGTTGTGGATGACCCGGACGCGCCAGACCCCGCCGCGCCAAAGACGACATGGGTGCACTGGGTGCTCTACAACATTCCGGCCAACGCAACGGCATTGGCCGAGGATGCTGCGCGCAAGGGCCTGCCGCCCGGCACGCGCGCAGGCACCAACGATTGGCAACGCACCGCATACGGCGGCCCTTGCCCGCCAATCGGGCGGCATCGCTACTACCACAAGCTTTACGCCCTCAACCTGGAACTGCCGGAGCTCGGCGCAATCAGCAAGGCTGCGCTCGAACGCGCCATGCGCGGCCATGTACTGGCCGAGGCCGAACTCATCGGCACCTACCAGAAACAGCACCCCTGAAGCACCGCGGTGGCGCGATCAAGGCTTGGCGGCGCCCTGTTTGCGGAACAAGGCATATGGCGTGCCGCGCTCGGGATGCGACGTGGTCTCTGGGATGAAGCGCTCCACATCCGGCACTTCGCGCAGCGCGTTCATAAACGGCTCGAATGCATACCCCGGCGCCACGCAGCCCTGGACAAGCATCCACCGCTGCCACACCGTCACCCACAGCGTGGTGTTCTGGCGCCAGCCCGGCACGTGAATCGACATCCATTGCAGACGCCGCCTGGCTGTCTCGGCAATCTCGTCGTCGTAAGCGAAGGCATTCGACAGACGGCAGCGTCCCTCCAGCCAGCAATGGTTGCCGTGCTCGATGCGGTGGTGGGAGTCGCGCTTCCACTCGGCCTCGCTGATGCGCGGGCCAGCCGGCTCGGGGCAGTTCGGTACGCCCGATGAAATCTGGAAGAACGGGTCATGGCCCCGGTTCTGCAGGTCGTCCTCGGCGTGGACGGGCGACGCGGCGAGCAACAGCGTCACGGCAAGGCAGCGCAATGACAGCATCACGGTCGGCTCCTCGCCCTCGAAGGGCGTCGGCTTGGGCGATGCTGCGAAGCATAGGCGCTAAGCGACAGGCCAGCCAGTTACCGGCGTGCACGGCGCCGGGCTATCTCGACTTCACATGTGCCGCCACCATCTCGGCACACACGTCGCTCAGTTCCGTCTTGCCGTAGCGCAGTTCCGACACGCCCTTTTCCACGTCGATCCGTCCGGCGTTGAGCGCGTCATACAGCGCCGTAATGAGCTGCCCGTGGTTGTCGCTCAGGCCGGCGCGCTGCAGCATCGCCGCCCACAGGTTGCGCGGCACCGCGTCGGCGATGATCTCGCGGCCGACCACGGCACTGAACGCGCGTGCAACCTCGATCAGGCTCACGCGGCGCGGGCCCTCGATGCTGACGATGCGGGGCGTCTTGCGTGGCGGCGCGTCGAGCAGCAGCTCAGCGGCCAACGCGCCGACATCCGCCGCGGCCACGGTTGCAAAGCGACGGTCCAGCGGGTCATGCAGGCTGGGCAAACGCCCCGAGGCAAGCATGACGGGCAGCATCGCTGCCCAGTTTTCAGTGTGCTCGGCCGAACGCAACAGCGTCAGATGGGTGGCCAGCAGCTTGAGGCGCGCTTCCAGCAGGTGGAACAGGCCAGTCAGGCCCGTGCCTTGGTCAAGCTCGGCGCCATAGTCCGACAATGCCAATACACAGGCCGGCGGGTTGGCCCGCAGCGCGTCGGCAGCCACGTCGATCATTCGCTCCATGGTCGACGCCGGGTCCACATTCCGCGTGGGTACAGGACAGAGCACTTGCACCGCCGTGGCGCCCTCGATCGCCCGCGCGACGGATGCGCGGTCGGTCAGATCCGCACAGACGATCTCGCAGCCGATCCTGGAAAGACCTTCGCCCTGCCGCGCCTGGCGCACTACTGCGCGCACTGGCCGGCCAGCGTTGCGCAACGCAATGGCGGTGGCCAGCCCGACCCTGCCCGATGCCCCAAAGATGACGTACATGCTCGCGCTCCTCTCAGATGTGAGACGCGAGCTTAGGGCGCCGCAGCGCCCGGCACTTGCAGGAAAAGACGAATCTGGCAGATCCGGAGGGTGGGCGCTCGCAGCGTTACAGCCGGGGCGTGTCTGCCGACGCGGCGGCAGCCCTGCCGGCACGCAGGATTTCACGCGGCGTCACCCCGAGCAGCCGTTTCATCCACTGCGTCATGTGGCTCTGCTGTGCGAAACCCACGTCCAGCGCGATCTGCGATGCGCTATGCCTGCCTTCGAGCAGCAGCATCCTGGCACGCTCCACGCGGCGCTGCACAACATATCGATGGACCGGGACGCCAAGCGTCACGCGGAACAGCACCTTGAAATGCGGCGCGCTCATGCCGGCCACAGCTGCCAGATCGGCGAGTGCAAGGCGCTGGCTGAGATGGGCTTCGATGTAATCGATCACGCGCGCGGCGACACGGGGCGCCAGCGCGCGCGGGTTGGCGACAACGTCACGGCCATCGGTCAACAGGCGAACGACGAGCGCCGTACACAGGCTTTCTGCGTACAGCGGGTCGGAGGTGTCCTGCGCTTCCAGCTCCGCGCCGATGGCCAACGCCAGATGGCGGACGCGCGGGTCGCGCCAGTGCAGGCGCGGCGCGATCTGCGCGCCGCTGCTGATGCGCTCGCCGATGTTCCGCACGAATGCGTCGCTGACGGCGATCCTGAGAATCCGGCAGGCGGATTCGTCCGTCCACATGCCAGCCAGTCCGGCGGGAATCACATCGGCATCGCCGTGCGCCTGAATGCGCGAGTCGCGGCGGCCGTCGCACGCGCAATGCGCCCGCACGGGCGCGCCCACGTGCACGCTGATCCGGTGGTGCTCCATCGCCGGCACCCGGTACGTACCGGGGCGGATGTCGAGCAACGTGGCGGCAAAGCCCTGCCACGCCAGCGCCTCGCTGGATCGCAGGCTGACGGGTGCGGGGTCAGGAAGACATGTCGACACGGCAGTGTTCATGGCAGGACAGTTGGCGCGGTCATTGCCCCGACATTCTGCGCCCTGCTGCCCGCCTATCGCCAACATTCAGAATATCAATTGGATCGCCGTGCTCGATAGCCGGATACTTCCACGCGTGGTACCCGGCCTCCCCAGCCGATTTGACCGACGGCCTTCGGGCCGTCTTTTTCTTTCGAGGCACGCCGATTAAGGTGGAGCCTTCGTGCGGCCACCCAGGAGACCCGCCATGCACCGCGACGCATTTGTCAGCGCCCTGAGAGCCGAAGGCTTTATCGAGTTCCACATCGTCATCCGAGAGGCCGGCGAAATGGACGAACACACGCACCCGTTCAAGGCAAGAGCGCTGATCCTGGCAGGCGAAATCCGCATCCGCACCGGCGAAGGCGAACGCACCTACCTGCCCGGAGACGTCTTCCGCCTGGACGCCCACACCCCGCACGCCGAGCGCTACGGCGCGCAAGGGGTGCAATACCTCGTCGCCCGGCGGTAGCCACCGCGTCAGGCGCGTGCCGGATACTGGGCCAGCACCTGGTCGCGGATTGACGGCTTGATGTTGGCCAGCGACATGTCGCCCTTGTAGTGCGCGACCACGCGCGGGTTCATCACACGGAACCACAGCGGCGGCACATAGGCAATGAGGATCATCGCGGCGTAGCCGGCGGGCAGTTGCGGCGAGTTCTCGAAATGCCGCAGCGCCTGGAACGAACGCGTCGGGTTGGCGTGGTGATCGGCGTGACGCTGCAGTTGATACAGGAACAGGTTCGTCACCACGTGGTTGCTGTTCCACGAATGCTGCGGCGTGCAACGCTCGTAGCGGCCGCTGGGCAACTTCTGGCGACACAGGCCGTAGTGTTCAAGATAGTTCACCACCTCCAGCAGCGAGGCGCCGTAGACGGCCTGGATGAGCAGGAACGGAACAGCCTTGATGCCGACAAAGGCAATGCACACGCCCCACAGCACCACCGTCATCGCCCATGCGTTGAGCACGTCGTTGCGCCATGACCAGACGGAACGGCCCTGCTGCTCCAGGCGCCGCTTCTCCAGCGCCCATGCCGACTTCACGCTCCCCACCGCAGTGCGCGGCAGGAACTCCCAGAACGATTCGCCGTAGCGTGCGCTGGCCGGGTCCGCCGGCGTCGCCACGCGCACGTGGTGGCCGCGGTTGTGCTCCACAAAGAAGTGACCGTAAGCCACAGGCGCCAAGGTGATCTTTGCCAGCCAGCGCTCGAAGCCATCCGTCTTGTGGCCAAGCTCGTGCGCGGTGTTGATCGAAATGCCCGTCACCACACCCACCGAAAACGCAAACGCAATGTAGTCGTACCAGGTCAGCTCGTAGGTCCGAAGCACCCACATTGCCACGGCAAAGCTCACGTACAGCACCGTGGTGGCCAGATAGACGATGCGACGGTAGTAGCGCTGTTTTTCCAGCGTCGGGACGATTTCCTCGGGCGGGTTGTCCGGGTCGTCACCAATGAGAAGGTCCAGCAGCGGGATGATCGTAAACACGATGAAGGGCCCCGCCCACCACAGCGGGTGCCAGCCTGTGGCGAGCGCCGAGACGGCGGCGATGACGGGCAGCGTGATCGTCAACGCGCCGAGCATCCAGAGATAGCGCTTGCCGTCAGTCCATTCCACGGACGCGACCATACCGGGTGTTGCCATTGTCTTCCTCCTGTTTGCCCCGCCGGGTAGCTTGGCTTGTATGCGCACATGCGTGCGCCGCCGGGATCGTGCCCGACGCCTGCTTTATAGCCCCGGAAGCGGCCGCGTCCAATGCCCGAAAATAGGCGCGCGCTTCCAAACAGGAACGCCCGTGGCAAGGCGCTCACGGGCGGGGAAAACGGGGGCGCTTGAAACTGCCGATTTACTAACGAGCGTTCGTTTTTGTTGCGGTGCAAAGTGACGTGGCACCGCGCATATCGGGGTTAACCCAAGTCAGCGACGAACATGCCAGCGGCATCCAGCACGGTGTCCTGCTGTTCGCGGTGCGGCACGTGCCCGCAGCGGGGCACCAGCTTGAGCGTCGCGGGCGCACCGGCCAGCGTGACGATGCGCTCGGGTTGCGCGGTCGAGCCATACTCGTCTTCCATGCCGTGGATCGCCAGCACGGGGCAGCGCACCGCGAGCAACGCATCGTCAAGACACCACTGCGCAAACGCCGCCGACAGCCATGTATTGACCCAGGCGTCGAGCACCCACTGCGCCTTGCTGCCGTGATACTTCTCCAACCGCCCCATCTGACCGGGCTGCGCGAACTGCGCCTGCGCCGCACGAATGCCGGCGCGCGTGCGCTCTTCCACAAACGCCTGGGCCGACTCGGTGATCAGGCCGACGCAGCGGTCGGGGTACGCGGCGGCAATCGACACCGCCATCCCGCCGCCCACGCTGTGGCCGAGGACAACGAAGCGCCCCACCTCAAGCTGCTCGACAAGCGCGGCAAACGCGCCGTGTGCTTCCTGCTGGATGAAGCCAGGCGCAAGCGCGCCCGGATACGGATCAGACTTGCCAAACCCGAGCCGGTCGTAGGCAATGACCCTGCGCCCCGTCGCTTGGGCGAGGCGCAGCGGAAACTCGCGCCACAACGCGACGCAGCCGAGCGAATCGTGCAGCAGCACGATGGGTGCGCGCGCCGCGTCGGCGGCGGCACTTCCCCACTGCCTGGCATGAAGACGGCCACCGGGCGTGGTGATCCACACCTCGGCAGCGTCGAGCGAGAGCGACGCCGTCATCCCGGGCTCAGAACAGGCGATCGAGCCAGCCGTGCGGGTCCGGTGCCCGGCCATTCTGCAGATCGACCAGGGCGGCCTTCAGCTTGGTGGTGATCTCGCCCGCCCCGCCATCGCCGATGGTGAAGTTGTGCTTGTGGCCCTTCACCTTGCCGATGGGCGTGACCACGGCCGCCGTGCCACAGGCAAAGGCCTCGCGCAGGCGACCGCTTTGGGCATCGGATTGCCACTGGTCGATCGAATACGGTGCTTCGCGCACGGTCATGCCCATATCGCGCGCCAGGGTGATGAGCGAATCGCGTGTGATGCCCGGCAGGATCGTGCCCGTGAGCGGCGGCGTCTGCAGCGAGCCGTCATCGAAGACGAAGAACACGTTCATGCCGCCGAGCTCTTCAATCCACTTGCGCTCCACCGCATCGAGGAAGACCACCTGGTCGCAGCCCTCGCGCGTGGCTTCGGCCTGGGCGACCAGGCTGGCCGCATAGTTGCCGCCGCACTTGGCCTCGCCCGTGCCGCCGGGCGCCGCACGCGTGTAGTTGTCGGACACCCAGATCGTGACGCCGGACGATGCACCGCCCTTGAAGTACGCGCCCACCGGGCAGGCAATCACGCAGAACAGGTACTCCGCCGATGGCTTCACGCCCAGCACCACCTCGGTGGCGATCATGAACGGGCGCAGATACAGCGACGAGCCCTGGCCAGACGGAATCCAATCGCGGTCCAGCTTGACCAGTTCGCGCACGGCCTGCAGGAACAGGTCTTCCGGCAGCGACGGCATCGCCAGGCGCTTGGCGGAATTCTGGAACCGGCGCGCATTCGCCTGCGGGCGGAACAGCGCCCCGCCGCCGTCAGGCAGCCGGTAAGCCTTCATGCCCTCGAAAATCTCCTGCGCGTAGTGCAGCACCAGCGTGGACGGATCGCACTGGATCGGGCCGTGCGCACCGATCTTCGCATCGTGCCAGCCCTTGCCCTCGGTGTAGCGGATGGTGGCCATGTGGTCCGTAAAGACGCGGCCGAAAGCGGGGTTCTCCAGCAGACGCGCGCGCTGCTCCGCCGATACCGGGTCCGGGCGCTTTTCGATCGAAAGGGCTGATGCGACAACGTTGTTCATACCATCTCCAGGGTGTGCGAGAGGCGCCAAAGACGCCAAGACCGATATTTTGCGCCAACAGCGCGAGAATGTGGTCACGCATGCGCCCGCGCAGGGGCCCCTGGGCGCGCTGGGCGCCCGGATCGACCCTGGCGCGGCACCTTCGCGCCAGCCGCGTCGCGCTGCACGGCAAGCCCCAATGAGGCGGCATCGGAAGCCGGCGGAGAGCCGGTCACCGGCCGCCAAGCGGGCCACAGCGTGATGTGCGAGACCCAGCGGGCGTGCCCACACCGCATTGCCGATGTCTGGGTGCGGGCGCGCCGGTAGACGCACCTTGGGGGCGCGCGTCGTCCAACCAGACGGCCGGATTCGGCTACATTTGCCATCGGGGTCGATTCCGGCCCAATCTCACCGCCAGCGCGGAGACCGCATGCAACGCCACCCCACGACAACCGACCCGCTCGTGCTGTACGACACACGCGACGGCGTCGTCACCCTTACGCTGAACCGCCCGCTGCAATTCAACGCGCTGTCCGAAGCGATGCTGGACGCCCTGCAGGCCGCGTTGGACGATATTGCCGCCAACGCCAACGCACGCTGTGTGGTCCTGGCCGCGGCCGGCAAGGCGTTCTGCGCCGGGCATGACCTGCGGGAGATGCGCGGCACGCCGCAACTCGCGTATTACCAGGCGCTGTTTGCCCGCTGCAGCACGGTCATGCAGGCCATCCAGGCACTGCCGGTGCCTGTCATCGCGCGGGTCCATGGCGTCGCCACGGCGGCTGGCTGCCAGTTGGTGGGGAGCTGCGACCTGGCGATCGCGTCCCACACCGCGCGGTTTGCCGTCTCGGGCATCAACGTCGGCCTCTTCTGCTCGACGCCTGCCGTGGCGTTGTCGCGCAACGTTTCGGCCAAGCGGGCTTTCGACATGCTGGTCACGGGGCGCTTCATCGACGCGGCAACGGCGGCGGACTGGGGCCTCGTCAACGAAGCCGTACCCGACGCGGCACTCGACGACGCAGTGGCGCGCAAGGTGGCGGACATCGTGGCAAAGAGCCCCGCGGCCATCCGCTACGGCAAGGCGATGTTCTATCGGCAGCGGCAGATGCCGCTGGGCGACGCCTATGCCTACGCTGGCGACGTGATGGCGCGCAACACGATGGAAGACGATGCCGGCGAGGGGATCGACGCGTTTCTTGAGAAGCGTCCGCCGCGGTGGCGGGCCTGATTCGACGCGCCCGTGCTTACTGGAGCGGCAGGTAGCGCTCCACCAGCCTGGCCCAGAACGCAGCGCCAACGACCAGGTTCTCGTCGTTGAAATCGTACGTCGCGCTGTGCAAGGTCTTGCCCCCGTCGGTGAGGCCGTTGCCGATCCGCAGGAATGTGCCGGGGCGCTCCTGCAGCATGTAGGCGAAGTCTTCGCTGCCCATCAATGGCGCCATCTGCGCTTCCACCCGGTCTTCCCCAACCAGTTCCTTCGCGACCTCGATCGCAAGCGCGGTTTCGGCATCGGTGTTGCGCACCACAGGGTAGCCCTCCATGTAGTCGATGACAGCCGTCGCGCCAAAGCTCTCTGCCTGGGCGTGCACGAGGCGGGTGATCCGCTCCTTGAGCATCTGCCGGATACCCGGATCAAACGATCGAACGCTGATGCTCAACTCAACCTCGCCCGGGATCACGTTGGGTGCGGTGCCGCCCGCGAACTTTCCGACCGTCACGACGGCGGATTGGCCGGGGTCGACATTGCGCGACACGATGGTCTGCAAACCCATCACGATGCTGCTGGCCGCGACGATCGGGTCGTTGGCCAGATGCGGGCGGGCAGCGTGGCCGCCCTTGCCCACGATCTTGATGTGGACGCGGTCGCCCGCCGCCATGAAGTTGCCCTTGCGGAACATGAACGTGCCCGCCGGCGCGCCCGGATGGTTGTGCAGGGCAAACACGGCATCACAGGGGAACCGGGCAAACAACCCTTGCTCGACCATGCGCTTGGCGCCGCTGTCAAAGCCGCGCTCCTCCGCCGGCTGAAAAATCAGATGCAGGGCGCCGTCAAAGCGCTGGCGTTGCGCCAGGTGCCGGGCCGCGCCGAGCAGCATGGCGGTATGGCCGTCGTGTCCGCACGCATGCATGCGGCCCGAATAGCGGCTCTTGTGGCCGAACGTGTTGCGCTCTTCAATGGGCAGCGCATCCATGTCGGCGCGGATGCCGACGCTACGATCGCTCGTGCCGAGGCGCAGCGTGCCGACCACGCCCGTGCCGGCAATGCCCGTCGTGACCGAATAGCCGTACGCCGCCAGCCGGGCCGCCACAAGCTCGGCGGTCTGCACTTCTTCGAAGGCCAGTTCCGGGCAGCAGTGCAGCGTGTAGCGAAGCTGCCGCATGTCTTCTGCAAACGGCTGCAGGTCGGCGATGGCACTGAGGTTGGGCAGAAGCATGTTCGAGTCAAGCGGAAACGGAAACGGAAACGGCGGACACACTAGAAGGGGCCCAGATGCATGGCGACGCCCGCTGCAATGGCGACGATGCAGATGACAAACCACGCAGCCAAGAGCGGCGCGACAAAACGCACCCACTTGAGGTACGGAATGCCCGACGTTGCCAGCACGGCCATCAACACCCCGGACGTGGGGTTGAAGCAGTTCATGAAGCCCTCGCCGAGCAGTACCGCCTGCACCGTGACCTGCCGGGTCAGGTGCAGCGTGTCGCCCAGCGGCGCGAAGATCGGGATCAGCACAGCCGATTCGCCCGAGCCGGACGAGATGCCGACGTGCATCAGCGCGGCGCTCAAGAACATGGCAATCGCGGCCAGGGTGGAATCCAGCGGCGCCAGTAAGCCGGCGAGCATGTTGACGATCGTGTCGAGGATCTTGCCGTGGCTCAGCACGATCGAGATGGCCCGTGCCAGCCCCACCACCAGCGCCCCCTTGACGAGGCCGCTGCAGCCCTGCAGGAACGTATCCGCGATCCTGCCGGGCCGGATGCCGCTCACGGCACCTGCGGCGATGGCCATGATGAGGAACATGGCCACCATCTCCTTCTCCGCCCAGTGCAGCGTTGACGAGCCGTAGACAAAGACCGCCAGGCAGACGACCACGATGCCGACCACCACCCCCTGCCGCACATCCAGCCGTGCGCCTTGTTGCATGGGCGAAGGCTGCACGCCTGCCATGGATTGCGCAGCACCACGCGATTGCGATTGATAGGCGCGCACGCGGATGATGAAAAACACAATGGTGACGATCAGGAACGCAATGTAGATGCACACCCGGAACCCCATGCCGGAGAACATCGGCAGGCCGGCCAGGCGCTGCGTCAAGCCGGTCGTCACCGGGTTCAGGATGCCGGTGTTGAAACCCGCATACGTGCCCAGATAGATCAGCCCCGCACCCATCTCTTTCGACAGGCCCATCGACTCCGCGAGCAGCAGCCCGAGCGGGACGAACGCCACCACCGAATTCGTCACCACGCCCAGCGTGCCCAGCAGCGAGAAGACCACGCAAATGACGATGACGGTGATGTGCGCGCGTGCGCCGTCTCCGCGCGCCACCATGCCAAGCGCATTGCGTACCGCGCCCGTCGCTTCCAGCACGGCCAGCGCACCGCCGGTAAACAAAATCAGAAAGATGATCGCCGCAGAATCCACCAATCCCTTGGCCAGGGCGACAAACATCTCACCGGGCATCACGCCGTGCTGCGGGAGGGCTTTCAGGCTGTTGGGCACAACCAGGCTGACGCCATTGCTGACCGTGCGGGAGAACTCGCCCGCCGGCACGAGCCAAGTCGCGAGGGTGGCCACCACCAGCATGCCGAACAGCAGCACGTAGGGGTTGATCGGGTCTTTGCCCTTGGCCGCGTGGGATGCCTGGAGCGTCTGCTCCATGCCTTCAACAGGCTGGCTCGCATTGTTCATGGTGCGCCTCCGTCCATGCGTTCGAGCGTTGATCCGCTCTGTGTTTTGCTTGGTTTGTTCGGCTCGGGAATGCCCGCATCCCTCTACCGCCGTTGGAGGCGAGTATCAGTGAAAGCAGGCGTGGAAAGTTGCGCTTCAGCCTGCGAAAATGTTGCATTTCATGCAACACAGGAGCCGTCATTGGACGCCCTCGGACAAAGCCTCTCAGAGCGCACATTGCAGTACCTGGTGGCCATCGCCACGTACGGCGGCATGCGCCAGGCGGCGCTTGGCCTGGATGTGAACGTCTCCACCATCAGCCGGCAGGTCGCCCTGGCCGAGCGCGCGTTGCGGCTGTCGCTGGTGACGCGGCGGGGCCGCAAGATGGAGTTGACCGAAGCCGGCCAGATGGCGGTCGATTACTTTCATGATTGCGAACGCAATGCCCGCCGCTTCCGCGCGCAGCTTGATGAATACCGCGGGCTGAAGCGGGGGCAAGTGACGATTGCTGTCGGCGAGGGCATGGTGACGGGCCTGGTCTCGGTTGCGCTCAAGCCCTTTCTGGATAAATACCCCGACATAGTCGTGGAGCTGCGCACCGGGCCACTGTCCCAACTGCTCTCGATGATCCGGGAGGATGTGGTCGACATCTGCGTGTCCATCGGTGCCACGAATGATCCGACGCTGACCGCGCGCCTGTTCCAGAGCGAGCCTTTGTGCGCCATCTTCTCGGTCGACCATCCGATGGCGTCACGCAAGTCCGTCAAGATGGAAGAGCTGGCCGGCGAGCGCCTCGTCTTCATGCCTGCGGAGTTCGGGGTGCAGCGCTACATCAACGCGATCCTGGCCGATATCGGCCGGACGTATGTACCGGCATTCCGATGCGACCGCTTCTGGACGGCGTCGGCCATTGCTGCGCAGAACCTGGCCGTTGCCTTCATGACGCGCGGCGCCGCTCAGGAACGGATCGTCGCGGGACACGTCAAGGCCGTGCCCATCGACCATCCCATCGCGCGTACGTTCGATCGCTATGTGATCACGCGAACCGGGCGGCGGCTGGGTCCGGCGGCGCATTACCTCCTGCGAGAAATCGTCAGGCGCATGTCGACGGTGTAGCCGCGGCTTGCGCATCGGCAGCGCACTCTCGCTTGCCCCGGCAAGGCGCGCGAAGTGCGGGCAGACGCGTCCCAGGCAGGAGGCACCGATGGAGATCGCGACGGCTAGTCCGGGGTGGGCGGCCTCCTCGGGCGCACAAGACGTTCAATCACCTGTGGCCATCACCACCGCACGGTCCTGCCACGGTAGTCGAGATACTCGAGACCGGGACGCCCCCGCTTGTCCAGCAGAACGTCCACGACCCCGGGCACGCTGTCTTCGATCGACAGTCGCGCGTCGGGCCCGCCCAGCTCGGTGCGTACCCAGCCCGGCGCCATCAGCAGCATGGCGCGTGGCGTTTGCGCCTGCCGCGCGGCAAAGCTGCGCATGAACTGGTTCAGCGCCGCCTTGCTGCCGCGATAGACCTCCCGCTGGCCCGACTCGTTATCGGCAACACTGCCTTGCCCGGACGACATGACGCCAATCAGCCCGGTCGGTGGAACGAGATCGCTCAGGCATTCGACAACGCGCATCGGGCCGAGCGCATTGGTGATCATGAGGTTGACGAAATCCTCTGTGGAGACTTCGCCGATGGTCTGCGTCGGATCGGGGTTTGTGGTGCCGGCATTGACGAACAAAATGTCGAAGCTCCGGTTTGACAGGCGGTCTCGCACGGCCCGGATCTGCTCGGGCCGGGTGATGTCCATCGTCTCGATCCCGACCCGCTTCGGATGGGCATCGGCCAGCGCGTGCAGGCGGGTCTTGCCGCTGCCGGCCCGCACGGTTCCGACGACGTTCCATCCTTTGTCCAGAAACGCTGCCGCCATGGCGTACCCCAGACCGCGCGAGGCGCCAATGAGGAGAATGCTTGGGGCGTGGGTGGGGTGAGAGACCGGGCGCATGGGGGCCTGCTTCGTCAGTGATGATGTCGCACAGGTTAGGGGACACTCCAGCCTTGCACCAGACGCCTCGCCTGCAATCCACGTTTGCACGCAGCGCCATGCCTAAGCGGCTTTCCGCTATGCTGAAGCCATGCCACGCGCCGATCTGAACCTGCTCACTGCCCTGGATGCCCTGCTGACCGAGCGAAGCGTCACGGGAGCCGCCAAGCGCCTGAATCTCAGCGTCTCTGCGATGAGCCGCACGCTGACACGCCTGCGCACCGCCACCGGCGACCGGCTGCTGTTGCAGGCCGGCCGCTCGCTGGTTCTCACACCCTATGCCGAACAGTTGAGCCAGCGCCTCCCTGCCCTGGCCCGCGAGGCCGAGGCTGCGCTGAGTCCTGCCCCGCATCGGTTCGAGGTCGCGAGCCTGGAACGCAGCTTCACAGTGCGGGCGGGCGAGGGTTTCATCGATCTGCTTGGCGCGGCGTTGATGAAGCGGATCCAGCACGCGGCGCCCGCCGTGCAACTCCGTTTCACGCCCAAGCCCGACTGGGATGCCCAGCCGCTGCGCGACGGCACGATCGATCTCGAAATCGGCACCCTCAAGACTTCTGCCCCCGAGATGCGGACCCGCCTGCTGTTTCGCGACCGCTATGTGGGAGCGTGCCGGTCAGATCATCCCCTGCTGAACGGCAACCGCGTTGGCATGGCGGACTGGATTGCATGCGGTCATGTACTGGCCGCGCGCTTCGAGGAGGGGGTGCATCCGGTGGATGCCGCGTTGGCGCAATACGGCGCACAACGGAAGATAGCGATGATCGTGCCGTCGTACCCGGGTGCGATGCAGGTGGCGCGTCGCTCCGACCTGCTCACCGTCCTCCCGCATTCGTGCGTGGGTAACCGGTTTGCGCCGGATCACGCCTGCGCGAACGGGCTGGGGTGGTTTGAGTTGCCGGTGCCGACGCCAGGTTTCAACGTCTCGGCAATCTGGCACCCGCGCCTGGACCAGGATCCCGCCCATCGCTGGCTGCGCGCGGAGGTTCTCGCGGTATGCCTGGCGGCGTACCCGCCCCCCCAGGCGCAGCAGCCCCCTCTGGCTTGATCCAGAGACGGCTCCCGCCTCCCCTCGATCTCATCCACGAAAGCCTGGAAGCGGGGCGACAGGTTGGCCGCCGGGTCTCGGCCAGCGACGCGGCGAGCGGCTCGACGCGCCGTCTGGCGGCGCCTCTTACGGCAGATAGAGCGTGACGAGTACCGACGTATCCTCGAGCGCTTCAAGCCAGTGCGGTTGCCCAGGCGTCGCGAAGAGCAGATCACCGGCATGCATGGTCTGCACCGCCGCGTCGGTGCCGAACTTCAGGCTGCCTTCGAGACACTGCACGGTGATCTCACCGGGGGCACGATGTTCGGGGATGTGCTTGCCAGCGGGAAGCACAAGCCGCATCACCTCCAGATGATCGGACCGCATGAGGGTGACGGACTTGGCGCCCTTCAAAGCCGGCCCAAGCGGCCGCACGTCGATCAGTTCCCCAGGTGCCGCGCGTGGTGTGGCCATGACGGTTCTCGCTGTTCGGGTCAAAGGATTGGCATGAGATGGTGTGCCGGCAGGGTTCGAACTTCGTCGGCTGCCCGCGCCGGGCCCCCTTCCGAAGGGCGTGGCACCATGCTTCCATCATGTATATCACGCCGTGACACGATTGAGGGGGCGACGCAGAATCATGCAAAATGCTCGCCATCTTGGGATGGGGAGGCCGGCCCGTGGGGATCAACTTTGACTTGACGGACTTACAGGCGTTTCGCGCGGTAGTGGAGCTGGGCAGCTTCCGGAAGACCGCTGAAGCCATCAGCATTTCGCAGCCGGCCTTGAGCCGTCGGATCGACAAGCTCGAAAGCGCGCTGGGCGTCCCCCTGTTCGAGCGCACCACGCGCAGTGTCACGCTCACCACCGTCGGTCGCGTGTTTGCGCGCAGCGCTGAACAATTGCTCGACGACCTGGACGCTGCGCTGCTTGGCATCCGCGACGTGTCATCGAGCCGGCTGGGCCACGTGACCATCGCGTGTGTACCTTCGGTGGCGTACTACTTCCTGCCGAACCTCATTGCAGGCTATCACCAGCGCTTTCCCCGCATTCGCGTCAAGCTGCTCGATGCCAGCGCGAACGAGGTGCTCGGGGCGGTCATCAGCGGCGAGGCCGACTTTGGCGTGAGCTTCATGGGCAGCCAGGAGCCCGAGATCGAGTTCAAGCTGCTGTTGCAGGACCGGTTTGTTGCCGCCTGCCGGCGCGATCATCCGCTCGCACGCAAGAAGCGCGTGACGTGGAACGAGCTGTATGAACACGACTACGTGTCAGTCGACAAGACGTCCGGGAACCGCCTGTTGCTGGATCAGGCGCTGTCTGCCGTGGCGCCGGGCGCCCCAAGCATCTGCGAGACGCGGCATGTGACCACCATGCTCGGATTGGTCGAAGCTGGGCTGGGCGTCGCGGCGGTGCCCTCGATGGCCATGCCCGGGCACGAGCACGCGATCCTCACGAGCGTGCCGCTGGTGGAACCGGTGGTGAAACGACGTGTGGGGATCATCAAGCGCCGCGGCCGTCCGTTGACACCGGCGGCAGAGGCGTTTCACCGGATGATCCTTGAGGCGAAGCGAGGCGGCAGAACGAGAGGCGCTGCATAGCAGCGTCGCATCGGCCCCGTCCGCGCGCGACCGGCCTCAGTTTGCAGGCGCGGAATCGAGGCCGGTCGATTTCACGTCTGCCTGTACCGCCGGGGATGCGAGATAGTCGAGCAGCACCTTCGCTTCCTTCGGATGCTGCGCGCCGACGGGGATGCCCGCCGCAAAGCGCGTGACCGACTGCAGCGACTCGGGAAGCTTCCCGACAAAGGTCGCACCCCGCACCGGCAGCAGCTCGCTTACCTGCTGGAAGCCGATTTCGTAGTCGCCATTGGCCACCACGGACGCCACCGGAATCCGCTGGATCATCCTTGCCTTCGGCTTGACCTGCGCTTCAATGCCGAGCTTCTTGAACAGCTCGCGCTCGATATAGACACCGCTTGCGCTATCCGAGTAGGCGATCGACCTGGCATGCAACAGCACCTGCTTGAGGCCCTCGGCCGAGCTGATGTCGGGCGTCGCCGCGCCTTCGCGCACGACCATGCCGATGCGCGAATCGGCCAGTTCCACGCGCGAATCCGGAATGACCTTGCCCTGCTTGATCAGTTCGTCGAGCGCATAGCCGACCATGATGACGGCATCGGCAGGTTCCCCGCGCGCGAGACGGTTCGGAATCGCTTCGGGCGACTTACCCATCGAGGGGCCGAGCGCCGTGTCGAGCGTGTTGCCCGTCTGCGATGCGAACTTCGGGCCGAGCAGCTTGTACGCGGCGGTGAAGCCACCGGAACTCATGACGTGCAGTTCGGCAGCCTGGACGTTGGCTGCCAATGCCGAGGTTGCGATGAGCGCAGCGGCGCAGAATTTCAGAAACCGTGTCTTCATGATGAGGAGCCTGCAGGGCGGGATGGTGTCGTCAGCGTCGGGCGTGGGGCATGCGCGCTGCATCAATGCGCCGGAGCCAGCGCCACCGGACGGCGGCGATACAGCACGAACGTTGCGAGGAGAGCGCACACGGCGGCGAAGCTCATCCAGTAACCCGGCGCTGCCTTGTCACCAGTCATCTGGATCGCCGCGGTCGAGATGGCCGGGGTAAAGCCGCCGAACACCGCCGTCGCGAGGCTGTAGGCCAGCGAGAAGCCCGCAACACGCACCTGCACCGGCATCACTTCGGTAAGCGCAACGACCATCGCGCCGTTATAGATGCCGTACATGAACGAGAGCCACAGCAGCACGAGCAGCATGTTCTGGAAGCTCGGCGCGTGGGCCAGCAGCGAAAGCGCCGGATAGGCGGTCGCGATGGTGAGGAGCGTCATCCCGACCAGGAGCGGGCGGCGGCCGAATTTGTCCGAAAGCGCACCCCCGATGGGCAACCACACGAAGTTCGACACGCCCACGCACAGCGTGGCGAGCAGGCTATCGGCCGTGCTCAGGTGCAGGACGGTCTTGCCGAACGTGGGCGCATACACCGTGATGAGGTAGAAGCTCGTGGTAGTCATGGCCACCAGCATCATGCCGGCGATGACGACGGCCCAGTGTTGCATCAGCGTAGCGAACACGTCCTTCATGCGCGGACGATGCCGGCGCGCCTTGAACTCCTGCGTTTCCTCGAGATTGCGGCGCAGCATGAAGATGCACGGCACGATCATGCAGCCGACAAAGAACGGCACGCGCCATCCCCACGCGGCGATGGCCGGCGCGCTGAGCCATTGGTTGATCGCAAACCCCAGGCCCGCCGCCACCACGATGGCCACTTGCTGGCTGGCGGACTGCCAGCTGGTGAAGAAGCCCTTGCGGCCAGGCGTGGCCATTTCGGCCAGATAGACCGACACGCCACCCAGCTCGGCGCCCGCAGAGAACCCCTGCAGCAGGCGGCCAAGAAGAACGAGCGCCGGCGCCAGCAGCCCGATCGTGGCGTAGCCGGGGACAAACGCGATCAGCACGGTCCCACTCGCCATGATGGACAGCGTGACGATCAGCCCCTTGCGACGCCCAACGTCGTCGATATAGGCGCCGAGTACGATCGCGCCCAGCGGCCGCATCAGGAAGCCCGCACCGAACACAGCAAACGTCAGCATGAGCGAGGCAAATTCGCTCACGGCAGGAAAGAACACGTGAGCGATCTGCGTCGCGTAGAAGCCGAAGAGGAAGAAGTCGAACTGCTCCAGGAAATTCCCGGCAGTCACGCGAAAGACCACAGCGGCCTTGGAATGCCCGGTCGAAAGGCTGGACGGGGGGTGCATCGAGGTGTCTCCTGGAAGCCAAAAAGGAATGCGCCGTGGGGCGGCGCTTGTCGTTCTGGCAATGTTCACCGGGAGACAGGCAAACGGGAAGTGCAATGTTTGGAACGATTGATGTGCGTGGGTTATCAATCGGATTCGACCGTCACCTCACAGGGGTGGGATGCGGTTGATGGCTTGCAGCGCGGCATGCTGCGTCAAACGACGACTTCCGTGCGGCTCACCACCTCCTTCAGGCCCATGAATGACCGTACCTGCCGCACGCCCGGCAGATACAGTAATTGCTCCGCGTGCAGCCGCGTGAAGCTCTCGGAATCGCGCGTGCGGATCAGCAGGAAGTAATCGAACTCCCCCGTCACGAGGTGGCATTCCATGCAGCCGGAGATGGTCTGCGCTGCCTTTTCAAAGGCGGCAAAGGATTCCGGCGTGGAGCGATCGAGCACCACGCCGATCAGCACCACCGTGCCCGCCCCCAGCGCCTGCGGATCGAGCAGTGCCACCATGCCCCGGATCACCCCACTGGCCTTGAGCCGTTCCACGCGCCGCAGGCAGGCGGCCGGGCTCAGGCTTACGCGCTTGGCCAGCGCGACATTGCTGATGGAGGCGTCCTTCTGCAGGGCGCGCAGGATCGCCTTGTCCGTGCGATCGAGCTCGGACGCCAAGGCCGCGGCCGCCTTGGTTGGGGCAGGCGTCGACCGGCTTCTGACACGCAATTTTGTTGCCATGAAAAGCTGTCTCACACAATTTCGAATACTACCGTACCCGATTCTGCGTTCCATGATGCGTTACGGAGGTCATCTTCACAAGCCTGTTTCGTGCGTTATTGCCTAGCATGGGCGCATCGACTTGACCGGAGTGACGCCCATGAACCTGCAACGATTCCCTCGCCATCAGCTGACCTTCGGGCCGACGCCCATTCAGGCGTTGCCGCGCCTGTCCGCCCAGTTGGGCGGCAAGGTCGAGGTCTATGCCAAGCGCGAGGACTGCAACAGCGGTCTGGCCTTCGGCGGCAATAAGACGCGCAAGCTGGAATACCTGATTCCAGAGGCACTGGCGCAGGGCTGCGACACGCTGGTCACCATTGGCGGCATCCAGTCGAACCACACGCGGCAGGTTGCAGCGGTGGCGGCACATCTCGGCATGCGCTGCGTGACCGTGCAGGAGAACTGGGTGAACTGGTTCGACAGCGTGTATGACCGCGTGGGCAACATCCAGCTCTCGCGCATCATGGGCGCCGACGTGCGGCTGGTGAACGCGGGCTTCGGCATCGAGTTCAAGCAGAGCTGGGAGCAGGCGCTGGAAGATGTGCGCCGCGCGGGCGGCAAGCCTTATGCGATTCCGGCCGGCGCGTCGGACCACCCGCTGGGCGGTCTGGGCTTCGTGGGTTTTGCGGAGGAAGTGCGCGAGCAGGAAAAGGCGCTCGGCTTCACCTTCGACTACATCATCGTGTGTTCCGTCACGGGTAGCACGCAGGCCGGCATGGTCGTGGGCTTTGCGGCAGAGGGCCGCCCAGACCGCGTGATCGGCATCGATGCATCGGCCAAGCCGGAACAGACGCGCGAGCAGATCCTGCGCATTGCGCGGCAGACCGCCGACAAGGTGGACCTGGGCCGCGACATTACCGATGCCGACGTCGTGCTCGACACGCGCTACGCGTATCCGGAATACGGCGTGCCGTCGCAGGAGACGCTCGACGCCATCCGCCTGTGCGCCCGTGCCGAGGGCATGCTGACAGACCCCGTGTACGAGGGCAAATCGATGCAGGGCATGATCGACCTGATCCGCCGGGGCGAGATTCCGGCGGGCTCGCGCGTGCTGTATGCACACCTGGGTGGCGTGCCTGCGCTCAACGGTTACAGCTTCCTGTTCCGTGACGGCTGATCGGACGCGCCACCCCGCCCACAATCATCACGCCCACTCCGGAATGCCGGGCACGCGCATGTGCTCGACCTCCGGCAGATCGATGCCAAAGTATTCGACGAGCAGCTCACGCAGCGCGCGGCGATCCTCCAGCTCGATCCTGTGCGGCGTGTTGCCGCGCCAGATGGTCGCGTCGCGGTTCATGACCGTCACACGGCCCTCGTCCGTCAAGGATCGCATCAGGATGCGGTTCCTGAATGGCGACGCCGGATGTGTCGACGTGTAGTGATTCGCCATCTCGAAATCGATCGGGTAGTCCTGCTCCAGCGTGGTCACCCAGGCGTCGACCGGGGTGTCGCTGCGCACCTGCGCGCGCAGCACCCAGCGATCGGCATCACGCGCCATCCAGTGCACCTCGCCGTCGATGCTGGCCTGCATGCCATCGACAAGCGGCACGGGCACGCGCGGTGCCAGTGCGCCAAAACCCGGGTCGACGACGAACGTGCCTTCCGGCAACGGCACCGTAAGAAACATGTGCGTGCGCGGCGCCTCGGTGCGGTCAGACAGCAGGGTCACGCGTGACGAGTGCCGGACCGGCTGAAAGCCGAGCTGCTCCAGCACCGCCGAAAACAGGGTGGCATGTTCGAAGCAGTAACCGCCGCGGCGGGCACCCACAAGCTTGTTCTGCACGCTTTCCACGTCAATCCGGATACCACGCCCGAGCAGCACGTCGAGATTCTCGAACGGGATGTGCCGCATGTGGGCGCGTACCAGTTGCGCGAGCGTTTCGTAGGTCGGGCGGGTGTCGCCGCCCCACTGGATGCGGTGGAAGTAAGCGTCCAGATGAATGGTAGGTGTCACGGTCTGTCTCCTTGCGTCCCGGCGCAGCGGCAGAATGGGTCCACGACCAAGGCACTGCCACAGCGTGTGCCTTCGCCTGGCAGATGACGACAATACCGCAGCCGCTCACTCCGTTGATCCGCCTCCCGTTTTCCGCGTGCATGGCCGGCATTGCGTGGTGCGCCGTGCCGGGGATCGTCCGGCACCACCGGCCGATGGTCTTTTCTGGCTGCATCGATACCGGTCCCCATCGGCAGCGCCGGGTGGGCGCATCGTGCCGCGCACCGCGCTTGCCCCCGCCCCTGCCCGCACAAACCGCCGGACGCCGCGGAGCGCGCTTCGCTCTGGTCGCCCAATGCGGGGCGCGGCTGCATAGTCAGCGCACGCCGCATTGCCGCACCGGATGGGCTCAGGGCTCCATGCGACAATACCGCGCCCCGTGGGCCCATCTGCCCCGCGCGGCTTGCCCGACCCCACCATAGGAGATCCGGACGCATGTTCGGCGATATCACGCGTTTTCTGCTCGACACGATCTTCACGCTTTTTGGCGCCGCACTGCTCTTGCGCGCCTGGACGCAGGCGGTGCGGCTATCGCCGCGCAACCCGCTGTCGCAGGGGATCTTTCAGTTGACGGGGTGGCTGGTACACCCCTTGCGCAGGGTGATTCCGGCCACAGGTTTCATCGACTGGTCTTCGCTGGTCGCGGCCTATGCCACCGCGCTGGTGTATCTGCTCCTGCTGGTGGCTTCTGTGGGGGCCAACCCGGTGGCTGTGCTGCCGATGGGCCTGGTGGCCGCGCTGTTCACGGTGCTCAAATGGGGCTTCAACGTCCTGGTATGGGTGACGATCGTGTCGGCCATCCTGTCATGGGTGGCGCCGCATTCGCCCATGGGCGCCGTGCTGAACACGCTGGTCGATCCGCTGCTGCGGCCGATCCGTCGCGTGGTGCCCCCGCTGGGCGGCCTGGACCTCTCACCGCTGATCCTGCTGGTGATTGCGCAAGTCATCGTGATCGTGCTGTCGCATCTGTCCATGTCCCCGATGTTCATGTGAGCGCGGCACGTGCCTTGCGCTCCCGAGGGTGCCGTCCGTTGGGTCGGGCGAGCTTCTCAGGAGGGCATCATGAACAGATGGAAAACAGTGCTGGTATGTGCCATGGCCGTGCTGACCCCGGCGCTCGCAGCCTGTACGGCAGGCGGCGCGGTGGCGGGCGGCGTGGCAGGTCACGAACTCACGCATAGTCCGGTCGGCACCATCGGCGGTGCCGCAGCCGGCGCAGTCATCGGCCATGAACTGAGCAAGTGACGCCGCGGGCGTCGCATTCTGCCGTCAGGCCTGCGCAAACATCGCACGGTAAGCGCTCGGCGACGTGTGGTACACCCGGCTGAAATGCTGCCGCAGCGACACCGCACTGCCGAAGCCCGCCAACTGCGCGATCGACTCCACGGGCTGGCGCGTCGTTTCCAGCATGCGCTGCGCATAGGCCAGGCGTTGCCCAAGCAGCCAATGGCCGACCGTCGTGCCGGTCAGCTCACGAAAACGCCGGGTGAAATTGCGGCGGCTCATGGCGGCGCGCTCGGCCAGCGAGTCGAGCGTGTGCGGCTCGCCCAGGTTCGCCACCGTCCAGTTCAGGAGATCCGATAAGCGGTCGCCGCCCGGGGCGTCGTGCAACGGCTGCTCGATGTACTGCGCCTGCCCGCCCTGCCGATGCGGGGCCACCACCAGCCGCCGCGCGACGCGGTTGGCCACCTCCGCGCCATGCCAGCGCCGCACGAGATGGAGACAGCAGTCCAGCCCCGCCGCGGTGCCGGCGGACGTCACCAGCCGGCCGTCGTCGGCATCCAGATACAGGACATCAGGCACAAGCTTCACGCGCGGGTAGCGGCGCGAGAACACCTCGACCGCGCTCCAGTGCGTGGTCGCCTCAAAGCCCTCCAGCACGCCCGCCTCTGCCAGCACGAACGCGCCCAGGCACAGTCCCACCACCGTGGCGCCACGCTCATATGCAGCACGCACGGCGTCCACCATCGGCGCTGGCGGGCGTTCCTGCGCGCTGCGCCACGAGGGCACGATCAGCACATCAGCACGGGCCGCGTCCTGTAGCGTCAGATCGGTCTGCACCGCAAAACCGGCGGTGGTGCGCAGACCGCCCTTCGGGGCGGGCTCGCCGGCGCAGATGCGCAGGTTGTAGGACGGCAGCCCCGCCCTGACGCGGTCTTCGAACACCAGGCACGGCACGGAAAGGTGAAACGGGCTGATGTCGTTGAAGGCCAGAACGGCGATTTCCCTGGGTGGCATGGCGACTCCGTTGTTTGGCCCGATTCTTTCGCTGAATGTCTTCCGGGCCACTATGCGGAAGGATAGCCATCGACGAAGATGCTGTCCACGGGCTCAAGCAAATGCCCGGTCCCACTCACCTGAAGGAGCCTTGTCATGACTGCAAATGCCACCCCCAAGCGCGCCCTGATCGTCATCGACGTACAGAACGAATATTTCACCGGCGGCTTGCCGATCGAGTATCCGGACCCGCAGCAGAGTGTCGCCAACATCGGCATGGCGATGGATGCGGCGCGCGCCGCGGGCATTCCCGTGATCGTCGTGCAGCAGACCTCGCCGGCCACCTCGCCGCTGTTCGCCATCGATACCGATGGCTGGCAGCTGCATCCGGTGGTGGCGTCGCGCCCGCGCGATCACTACATGCGCAAGCAACTGCCGAGCGCCTACCCCGAGACCGACCTGGCGCAATGGCTGCAGGCGCGCGGCATCGACACGCTCACGGTGGTCGGCTACATGACACACAACTGCGATGCCTCCACGATCAACCATGCGCTGCACAACGGCACGGCGGTCGAGTTTCTGCACGATGCATCCGGCACGGTGCCGTATCAAAACCAGGCCGGCTTCGCGAGCGCCGAAGATATCCACCGGGTGTTCTGCGTGGTGCTGCAATCGCGCTTTGCGGCGGTGATGTCGACCCAGGAATGGGTGCACAGCGTAAAGACCGGTGCGATGCCGGTGCGCGACAACATCTTCAAGTCGAACCAGCGGGCGCGTGGCCTGCTGAAGGACGACGTTGCGCAGCGAGCAGCGTGAGGTGATCAGCCGGCCGAGCCCGCTTCGGCCGGCAGAAAACCACGGAAGGCCGATTCGACTTGTTCGACCATCGATGCCGAGGTGGCTTCGCGCAAGGCGGCGAGCAATGCATCGAATGCGCCTTCCACGGCATCACGGTCGGTAGCTTCGACAAGGCGCCGCCGGATCGGATGCTCGACCGAACTGAACGTGCGCGCGGCGATGTCCATCAGATACATGCGCGCTGCAGCCACCGAACGCTTGCGGTGCGGCGTGATGGCCGTCTGGACGGGCGTGGGCGGCCCAGACACCGGTGCGCTTTGCGCGGCATCGGCTCGCTGGATGAACCCAGCCTCCAGCAAGGCGATTACCGCGCCGGCCTCCAGGCCAAGCTGGCCGGCACGCGCTGCCAGCGCCTGGGCGTCTGTCTGGCCATCGACCATGATCAGCAGTGCGCGGCTCGAGCGGCACAACGTGCCGCCGCGCGTGGCGATCTCGCTGCGCCCCGCCGCGGTTTTTTCAAATCGTCCTACCAGTGCCTGCATGGCATACCCCATCCCCGGAAGATCGGGACACCGTAGAGCGCTTTATTTGCAGAACGGTGAAAACGCATGCGTCGTGCGGCACGCTGGCGCGGCAAACGCTTGCGCAGAATATGGTGTCGCCAAAGCAAAACACCCCGCCTGAAAGCGGGGTGTTGCGTGTGCAAGGGATGCGGTATTCAGTGCGCCGCGGCGGCCGCGCCGTGCATGACTTCATGCGAGCCGCGGATACCGTTGAACCAGGCGTTGAGCACCACGGCCACCAGCGTGCCCAGCACGATGCCGCTGTGGGTGATCGGGTGCGTCCAGTCAGGAAAGTGGTGGAAGAACGCCGGCGCCAGCGTCGGCATCATGCCAAAGCCGACCGATACGGCGATGATCAACAGGTTGTGGCGCTGCTGCTGGAAGTCGACCATGCCCAGCATGCGGATGCCGGCTGCGGCCACCATCCCGAACATCACGATGCCTGCGCCGCCCAGCACGTATTGCGGCACGGAAGCCACCACGTAAGACAGCTTCGGAAACAGCCCCAGCACGATCAGCAGCAACCCGCCGGCGGCCGCCACATAGCGCGAACGCACGCCCGTGATCGACACCAGCCCGATGTTCTGCGAGAACGACGTATGCGGAAACGTGTTGAACACCCCCGCCACCACCGTCGCCAGACCGTCGGCACGCAGGCCGTTGGTGAGTTCGTTGCGCGAGATGGGCTTGCCCACCACGTGCGACAGCGCGAGGAACATGCCGGTTGATTCCACCAGCGTGATCACGATCACGATGCACATCGAGATGATGGCCGACAGCTCGAACTTCGGCATGCCAAAGTGGAACGGCGTCACCAGCGTCATCAGCGGCGCGGCGCTTGCGTCGGCCAACGACACCTTGCCAAACGCCGCAGCCACCAGCGTGCCCGTCACGATGCCAAGCAGCACCGCGATATTGCACAGCAGTGCGTTGCCGAACTTGGTGAGCAGCAGGATCGTCACCAGCACGAGCGCTGCAATGGCCAGGCCGAATGGATCGCCGAACGCCGGGTTCGGCACCATGTGCTTCACGCCGTCGACCACCTGCGGAATCATCTGCTGACCGCCCGCGGCCCAGTTGATGCCTACGCTCAGCAGCGAAAAGCCGATCAGCATGATGACCGTGCCCGTCACCACGCGCGGGAACAGGCCCAGCAACCGGCCCATCAGCGGCGCAATGGCGATGCCGAACACGCCCGAGACGATCGACGCCCCGAAGATGCCGGGCAGCCCCATGCCGGGCTCCACACCAATGGCGATCATCGGTGCCACCGCAGCAAACGTCACGCCCATCATGACCGGCAGGCGGATCCCGAAGATCAGGAACCCGAGCGATTGGATGAGCGTGCCGATACCCGCCACAAACAGGTCGCAATTGACCAGGTAAGACAGATCGCTCTTGGACAGGCCCAGCGCATTGCCGACAATCAGCGGGACCGCAATTGCGCCGGCATACATGACCAGCAGGTGCTGCAGCCCCAGCGCAAACAGACGGGGCAGCGGCAGACGTTCGTTGACGGGATCGACGCGGGGCGCCGAAGCAGGCGATGGTTGGCCGGGGGATTGGCGCATGGTCTTGTCTCCAGGGGCCGCCCCCGTGTACGTGCCGGGAGCGTGCTGAGGCAGACGGGGCAAGGTACTCGGTCTGCCGACATTTGCGCGGCGTGATGCCGCGCATTTGCCGGCATCTTGGCGGCGGCCATTCATCCTGTCAACAATTCACAGCATCTTTTGTGTACATATTTTGCGTTCCGAAATGCATGTGCGCGCTGATCAACCTGCACAGCTCCCGGCTGCACCTGCACCCCGTGAAAGTCGATACGCCTCGGGAATCGAGCAGCGTGCCTCGCACCTGCCTGTTGCGGCATGGCCAGACATGGGTGCGGCATGCCGCCGCTGCGCGCGTTGCCACGGTGCCGCCCAACGAAAAAGCGCGGCCGCGAGGTGACTCGCTGGCCGCGCATTAGGCAACTGGCAGTGGGATGGTGGGCGATATCAGGTCGGCGTCGGCAGCCACGCGCGGTCGCGCAGCCTGGCGCGGATGCGCGCAATGGCCTGGCTGTGGATCTGGCACACGCGCGACTCCGACACGCCCATCACGGCGCCGATTTCACGCAGGTTCAGGTCCTGCTCGTAGTACAGGCTCATCATCAGCTTTTCGCGCTCGGGCAGCCCTTCGATGGCGGCCACCACCGATTCGCGCAGGTCGTGGTCGAGCAATTGGTCCAGCGGGGTGGCGCCGTTTTCAGCGGCGCGGTTCTCGATGAAGGCGTCGGCGTCTTCGCGGTCGAAATCTTCGTAATACAGCAGCTGGCTGCCTTGCAGGTCGACCAGTTGCTTCTGGTATTCGGCCAGCGACATGCCGAGCGCGGCGGCGATTTCCGTTTCCGTGGGCGCCCGGCCCTTCTGCTGCTGCAGCTTCTGGATCGCCTGCTCGATCGTGCGGGCGTTGCGGCGCAGACCGCGCGGCAGCCAGTCGGACCCGCGCAGTTCGTCCAGGATCGCGCCGCGAATACGCTGGGCCGCGTAAAACTCGAACTGCACGCCCTGCGTTTCCTCGTAGCGTGACAGCGCATCGAGCAGGCCCATCATGCCGGCCTGGATGAGGTCGTCCAGCTCGACGCTGGCCGGCAGCTTCACCATCATCTGGTTGGCGATGCGGCGCACCAGTGGTGCGTACGTGGCCATCTCGTCGGACTTGGTCTTGCGACCGGTTGCGGTGTACATATCCATGCCTGCCTTTGGCGCCTCGTTCATGCCGCGCCTCAATAAACCATCTCGGCCGCGCGCGCAGAGGCGCGGGGCGTGGGTATCGACGTCGTCTGTGCCTGCGCCGACACCACTACCCGCGACGGCGTCTCGCCCTCGCCGGCCTGGGCCTCGGCGCTGGCCCAGCTCAGCATCTCCTCGGCAAGCTGGCGGAAGGCCACGGCCGAGGGCGATGCGGGAAACGCGCTGGCCACGGCCTTGCCGAGCGAAAGCGCCAGTTCAACGTGCCGATCCTCGGGGAGGTAGCCGGCAAAATCGATGCGGGTGTTCAGGTACTGGCCGACGGTGTTGGCCAGGTTACTGAACACGCGTACGGCGGAATCCACCGAATGCGCACCGCACACCACGGTGCGGATGCCGGCGCTGCCTTGCAGCACGGCCGTTTTCTTGAGCAGCGTGTACGCGCTCTTGATACCTTCCGGGCTATCGGAGAAGGTCAGCAGCACGTCATCGCAGGCTTCGGCCACGGTGCTCAGCGCGCGCGTTCCGAAATGCGCGGCCACCAGGGTGACGTCCGCCGTGTCGTCGTGCTGCTCGAGCATGCCGGCCACGGCCAGCGTGGCTTGCGCGCTCACCACGGCCGCGTCGCGGCCCATCGCAGACAGCGCGATGCGCAGGTTGTCGACAAAGTCATCGACCTGCTCCTGCGCGCCAATCACCAGCACGCGGCGGCTGGTGGCCTGGCCGAGCATGCGGCGCAGCCCGGCGGCCTGGTCTTTGACGAATGGCATCGTCATGGTCGCCCCCTTTTCAGGCGAAATCGAAAGCCGCGAGGCCGGGTTCGCGGCTGCGCGCGGCACCTTGCGCCACCAGCAGCGACTCATCCGAATCCAGCGCGAACGAAGACTGCTCCGCGCCCGCGCGGAAGCTGCGGTGGATGAGCAGCTTCTTGTTGGGCACGGCGATGTCTTCCGGCACGCGCTGGCCGTACGACACGTAGTGCAGCGGCAGGCGGCGGCGGATCATCACGTCCATCGCATGGCCCACGGAGGCAGCCTCGTCGATCTTGGTCAGGATGCAGCCGGCGAGGTTGGCGTCGCGATAGGCGCCCACCACTTCATCGAGCGTCTTGCCGTTGCTGGCTGCGTTGAGCAGCAGCAGGCGCTTGATCGACGGGCCCACGGCATGCAGCATGGCCATCTGTTCGGACACGGCGCGGTCGCGCTGGCTCATGCCGATGGTGTCGATCAGCACCACGTGTTTCTCGCGCAGGTCGTTCAGCGCCAGGCTCAGGTCTTGCGCGTCTTTCACGGCATGCACCGAGACGCCCAGGATCTTGCCGTAGATGCGCAGTTGTTCATGGCCGCCGATCCGGTAGCTGTCGGTCGACAGCAGCGCCACACGCGATGCGCCATGGCGCAGCACGAAGCGCGCGGCCAGCTTGGCGGTCGTGGTGGTCTTGCCCACGCCGGTCGGGCCCATCAGGGCAAACACGCCACCCTGGTCGAGCAGGCTGTTTTCGTCCGGTACCACGGCCAGGTTCTTTTCGATTGCGCGCTGCACGAAGTCCAGCGCACCTTCATACGAGTCGTGCTGCGGCATGTTCTCGAGCACGTAGCGCGTGAGCTGCGCCGAGAACCCCGCGTTCAGCATGGTCTGGAACAGCCGCGTACGCACCGGGTCGCCCAGCTTCACGCCCAGCGAGGCCAGGCTCGACATGGCGTCGTTCAGCGTGCTCTTGAGCGTTTCGATCTCGCCGACCATGCGGCGGGTCATGGCATCGGTCTCGGCCTTGAAATCCGCCTGGATGGCCGAGCGTTGCAGGCTCATGTCATCGCGCACGATCTCCGGCTTGGCCATCGTGTCTTCCATGCGGACGAAGATGTCTGCAGGCTTGCGGGCCTCGGCCTGCAACTCGGTGCGTGCGGCACGCGCCTGTGCTTCGACGCGCTCGGCGAGGCTGCGAAGCGTGGCCGGCTTCTCATCGTGCTCGCGGCGGGCCGCCGTGCGCTTGACCGACTCGGCAGGTTCTTCCTCTTGCACAACGGTGCGGCGGGCAATGAACTGCGCCGTGCTGGCCAGCGTCTCGGCCGCATCCTGGGTGGCGCGGTCCAGCGACAGGCCCGCCAGCATGCGGGTGGACGCCAACAGCGGATCGTCCGCCGGTGTGTCGAGTGCAACGTCATCATCCACGCGCGTCTGCAGCGTGCTGCCCGCGGGCTTGGCCTGGCCGGCGGGTGCGGCCGACATGGCGGGCGCGTCCTCCTGCACGGTGTTGCGACGCGACGCGATGAAGCGGTTGCGCAGGCGGGCCAGCGCATTCGAGGCCACAGCCGGCGCGGCTGTCTCGGCCTGAGCCGGTTCCTCGGCAGGCGCTTGCGCGACCGCTTCAGCGACCGGAGCGGGCTCGGGAATAGGCGCAGGCGCCATCGGACGACGCTGGGCAGTCCTGGGCGCCATCGACTGCGTATCGATGAGCGCATCCAGATGGGTATCGGAGGCCGCAATGACTTCGATGCCACCCGGCACGGCGCGGTTCGACAGAATCAGCGCGTCATCGCCCAACTGGTCGCGGACCTTGCGCAGCACGTCGCGCGACGTCAGTCCGGTGAATCGATGCATTTTCATGCGCGGCCTCCAAGCATGGCGACAACCTTAATCGTTCGGTGATCAGGAATTTCAGCGTGCGACAGCACGCGCAGGCTCGGTGCGGCGCGCTTGAACAGGCGGGCAAGCATCGGACGCAGCGCGGGCGGCACCAGCAGGACACCCGTCTGGCCCATCTGTTCGTATTGACGCGACGAATCCGCAGCCGCTTGCATGAGCGAATCGGCCAGTTGCGGTTCGATCGGGCCGGCATTCGAGCCAACGACGCTTTGCACCAAGATGTTCTCCAGATTCGGGTCGAGCGTGACGACCTGCATTTCGGTCTTGTTCGGGAAGAGCTGCTGGGCAATCGCCCGGCCCAGCGCGATCCGCACGGCGGCGGTGAGTTCGGCGGGGTCTTGCGTCCTGCCGCCGTGTTCCGCCAGCGTCTCGACGATGGTGCGGATGTCGCGGATATGCAGGCCTTCGTCCAGCAGGTTCTGCAGCACCTTCTGCACGGTCGCGACGGGCAACAGCTTCGGCACAACGTCTTCGACCAGCTTCGGTGCTTCCTTGCCCAAATGATCGAGCAATTGCTGGACTTCCAAACGGCCGAGAAGCTCGGTGCTATGGGTGTAAATCAACTGATTGACGTGGGTGGCGATGACGGTGCTGCAATCGACCACGGTGTAGCCCTCGGCCTGCGCGCGATCGCGCACATCGGCGTTGATCCACATGGCCGGAAGGCCGAAGGTCGGGTCCACGGTGGGGGTACCGGGCAATTGCGTGCCCAGGCGGCCATCCTGACCACCCGGGTTGATGGCGAGGAACTTGCCCTGCTGCACCTCGCCGTGGCCGATCTCCACGCCCTTGAGCGTGATGCGGTACGACGACGGACCCAGCTCCAGGTTGTCGCGGATATGCACCACCGGCGCCAGGAAGCCCATGTCCTGCGTGAACTTCTTGCGGATGCCCTTGATGCGGCGCAGCAGCTCGCCGTCCTGGCTCTTGTCGACCAGCGGGATCAGGCGGTAGCCGATCTCCAGGCCCAGCACGTCGACCCACGACACGTCGTCCCAGCTCGCTTCCGGCGTGTCGACCGGGGCAATGGCCTGCAACACCGGCTGGACTTCGGGAATCTCGCGCCTTTTCTTCAGATACCAGCCCAGATAGCCCAGACCGCCGCCAAACAGGATGAACGGGAAATGCGGCATGCCCGGCACCATGCCCAGCACGCCCAGCACGCCGGCGGTGGTCATCAGCACCGGCGGCATGGCAAACAGCTCGCTCGACAGTTGCTGGCCGACGTCCTTGTCGGTGGAAACGCGGCTGACCATGATGCCCGCCGCGGTAGAGATCACCAGCGCCGGAATCTGTGCGACCAGGCCGTCGCCAATGGTCAGCAGCGTGTAGTTGGTGGCCGCGTGGCCGATATCCATGCCGTGCTGGAGCACGCCCACGGCCAGGCCACCCACGATATTGATGAGCAGGATGGCGATACCCGCCACCGAATCCCCGCGCACGAACTTGCTGGCACCGTCCATGGAACCGAAGAATTCGGCTTCCTGCGCGATGGCCGTACGGCGCTTGCGGGCTTCGTCTTCGCGGATCAGGCCGGCGTTCAGGTCGGCGTCGATGGCCATCTGCTTGCCGGGCATCGCATCCAGGGTGAAGCGCGCGCTGACCTCGGCAATACGGCCCGCGCCCTTGCTGATCACCATGAAGTTGATGATCACCAGAATGACGAACAGCACGATGCCAACGGTGTAGTTGCCACCCACCAGGAAGTGGCCGAAGGCTTCGATCACCTTGCCGGCGGCGTCGGGGCCGGTGTGGCCTTCCATCAGCACCACGCGCGTGGACGCCACGTTCAGCGACAGCCGCATCAGCGTGGTGATCAGCAGGATGCTCGGGAACGACGAGAAATCCAGCGGCTTGAGCGTGTGCATGCTGATCAGCAGCACGATGATCGACAGCGCGATGTTGAACGTGAACAGCAGATCCAGGATGAACGGCGGCAGCGGCAGCACCATCATCGCCAGAATCAGGATGATGAGAACCGGACCGGCGGCCGAGCGGTAGTCGCCCCGGCGCAGGATGTCGGTAACTCGGAGCAGTGCGGCGTTCATGGATGACGGGCAGCGGGGGGCTTTTCGATGGATGCCATCTTGCCGGGCAAGCTGCCAAATCGAAGAAGCGAGAAAGCCGCCCAAAAGGCGGCTTTTCTTTGAAATACCCCTCCACCGAGGGGTACGGAAGCGGCAATGGCTGCCGCCCGCTCGAACAACAACGGCTTACACGTCGTCGGGCTCGTCTTCGGGGTCCGGCTGTGGCCCTGGGTCCATATCGGCCGGCACCGGCAGGTCGGTCGGGCGCACCGGGGCACGGCCACCCACCTGATGCAGGCGGCGCAGCTGGTAGACGTAGGCCAGCACTTCGGCAACAGCCGCGTAAAGCGCTTCCGGAATCTGGTGGCCGATCTCGGTATGGCGATACAGCGCACGGGCCAGCGGCGGCGCTTCCAGAATCGGGATCTTGTGCTCGGTCCCCAGCTCGCGGATCTTGGCCGCCACCATGTCGGCGCCCTTGGCCACGACACGGGGTGCGCCACCCTCCGTCTCGGAATAACGCAGTGCCACGGCGTAGTGCGTCGGGTTGGTGACGATGACGTCCGCCTTGGGCACGTCAGCCATCATGCGGCGTTGGGCCACCTGGCGCTGCATCGCGCGGATACGGCCCTTGACGTGCGGGTCGCCTTCGGACTCGCGATGCTCCTTGCGCACTTCCTCCTTGGTCATGCGGTGCTTGCGGGCGTACTGCCACAGCGCCAACGGCACGTCGACGGCAGCCACCAGCAGCATCACGGCCGCCATGCACAGGAAGGCCACGCCTGCCACGTGCATGGTGTCGCCCATGGCGGTGCGCAGGTCCTGCTGCGGCAATTCGATGAAGTCCGCCCGGTAATGCCGGATCAGCCACCAGCCGACCCCCGCCACCAACGCCAGCTTGATGAGCAGGCGGGGCAACTCGAGCAGGCCTTCGACCGAGAACATGCGCGTGAGGCCCTGCAGCTTGAACAGGCGCGTGATGTCGGGCGTCAGCGGCTTGAAGGAAATCGCCCCGCGCGTGAGCGCCAGCGGCGACAGCGCGGCCAGCACCAGCAGCACCAGCAGCCCGCCCAGCACCACGGCCAAAGGCGTGAACTGCGCGGCCACATAGGTCCACTGGTCCTGCGCGCGCGTGTAGTCGTAACGGTGGAATTCCAGACACCGCGCCAGGAACGCCGACGCGGCACGCACGATCGACTCGCCCATCACCCACAGCCCGCCGGCGCTGACGGCCAGCAGGGCGAACGAACCCAGTTCCCGTGATCTGGGAACATCGCCTTCCTCGCGCGCCTGCTCGAGGCGCCTCGGAGAGGCGGGTTCGGTTTTTTCGAGATCGCTTTCTTCGGACATGCCGGATGTGCGAGGGGGACATGGACGACCGCATTATCCCGACCCGATCAGCCCATCGAAGCGCAAAGAAGACGCCTTGAAAGCACGCTTATCAACAAAAAGCCGGCACAAACCGTGTCGGCTGAACGACGCTCCCCGGGTCCATCCCGCACAGTGGCCGCTGCTGGAGCTCGCCGTCATTCGGCCGTAGCGCCTCAGACCCCGGGGTGCCAGCGCCGCCTGCCTCCCCCTTTGGCTCGGGACGGTCGGCCCATGGCTGCACAGACACACCGGCCCCCCTAGATGCGATCTGCCGCGCGATGCATGCGGTGCGGCTCGAGATCCTGCAACCGTTCAGCCGTGATATCCGCCGGACGCATCACCACGCCGCCGTTGCGCGCGATGAACTGCCGCGCATCCGCCGGATTCCGGAACGCGGGAAGATTGCCGCGCCGCATGGGTCCCGGGACCGTCGATCCCCACACGTAAACAGCTTGCTGTGCCGGAACCCAACCGCCGTCGCCCGTGGCATGCACGTAGCTGGCCGCAACCTCCGCGGCCTCACGCCCTGGTGCATAGCGCTGCAGGTTGCGCAGGTAGATGAACAGGCTCAGCGGTGAATCGAAGAAGTACGCATCGCCGTTGGCAAAAATAAGTTGCGCAGCCCACTCGGGATGGCGAGAGGGAAAGACCCCGCAGACGGGGCAACGGGCGCCAGCGGGAACCGGTCGCGGGGCATCCCGCTGCAGTCCGGAGCGCGGATCGTAAGGCACGGCCGGCGCGACAAAGCAGATCTCGTCAGGTAACTGCGGCTCGGCATGGAGCGCTGTACGCCCGACGAACCACCAGAGAGACCAGAGCGTTGCAAGCACTGCGCCCATTGCCAACAGCGGGCGGCGCGTCGTCATGGCCCGCTCCATCGAACGGCGCGGGTACCGCAGGCAAAGACTGCGCTGGACGGAAGATGACAGCGACGGATCACCAGTGAAAGCTCCAAGGGAAGCCAGCCGTTGCGGCTGCCCCACTGACCAGAGACGGAACG
>JAGWNU010000178.1 GCA_028871175.1 Burkholderiaceae bacterium
CGGTCCACCTTGGAAGGCGGCGTGCGGAAAAACAACCATGACACCGCGACCATCAGCAGCGAGCCAAGAATGAAGCCGAGCAGCGGAGAAATCAGAATGAAGGCAACGGTCTTGAGCAGCCCACTTGCCACCAGCGATCCCGTGCCAGACTTCGCCACCGCCGAGCCGACCAGCCCGCCGATCAATGCATGCGATGAACTCGACGGAATGCCGTAGTACCACGTGATGATGTTCCACGCGATCGCGCCCACCAAGGCGCCGAAGATGACGTAGTGATCGACGATGGCCGGATCAATGGTGTCGCGGCCAACTGTGGTGGCCACCTTGAGATGAAAGATGAAGATGGCAATGACGTTGCAGGCCGCCGCCATTGCCACCGCCTGCTGAGGCTTGAGCACGCCGGTCGACACCACGGTGGCGATGGAGTTGGCAGCATCGTGGAAGCCGTTCATGAAGTCGAACACAATGGCCAGCGCCACCAGCAGGACCACCACCCACAGACTGATCTGAAGCGTATGCATGAGGCGTCGTCTCGTCAGGCGTTTTCGAGCACGATGCCTTCGATGATGTTGGCGACATCCTCGCAGCGGTCGGTGATGCTCTCCAGTTGCTCGTAGATCGCCTTCAGTTTGATGAGCAGCTTGATATCGCTCTCGGTACGGAACAGCTTGGCCATGGCCGCACGCATCACGCGGTCGGCTTCGGATTCGAGACGGTCGATCTCCTGCGCGATGCTGAGGATCTGGCGGCCGTTGTTCATGTCGTCGAGCAACGCCACCGCCTTGCGAACCTCTTCGCAGCACGCCACGCAAATGGTGGCGAGCTGACGCGCCTCGTCGGTCACGTTGGTCACGTCGTACAGCGAGATGGTGAGCGACACGTCTTCCATCAGGTCGAGGATGTCGTCCATCGTCGTGATCAGCTTGTGGATCTCGTCGCGGTCGAGCGGGGTGATGAAGGTCTTGTGCAGCAACTCGATCGTGTCGTGCGTGATGCGGTCGGCCTTCTTTTCGAAGTTCTGCACGTTGCGCGCATGCATTTCAGCGTTGGGCAAGTCATTGACCAGCTCCTTGAGCGCGTGGGCCGCCTTGACGGCGCACTCCGCGTGCTGGTTGAAGTACTCGAAGAACTTGCCTTCGGTGGGCATGAAGCGGCCGAACATGATGATCCTTGGGAACGGGAAAAGCAGGAGTCGTAAAAACAACGCCGGACGGGATCACCGCCGGCGCTGTCATTAAAACGCAATATTTTACCGGAACCGGCCGCCTGCCACGCGTATCACGTTGTGTGAGGCTGACACGTCCAGCGGACTATGTGTCGTTGTCGAAGAAGGCGTTGCCACCGGTGAAGTTGTCGAACTTCGTGTATTCACCCAGGAATGTGAGACGAACGGTACCAATCGGGCCGTTACGCTGCTTACCGATAATGATTTCGGCCGTACCTTTGTCCGGAGAGTCGGGGTTGTAGACCTGATCACGATAGATGAACAGGATCACATCCGCATCCTGTTCAATGGCGCCGGATTCACGCAAGTCCGACATCACCGGGCGCTTGTTAGGACGCTGTTCCAGGCTTCGGTTCAGCTGAGACAGCGCGATCACGGGGCAATTGAGTTCCTTGGCCAGTCCCTTGAGCGAACGCGAGATTTCCGAAATTTCGGTTGCACGGTTCTCGCCTCCGCCCGAGCCCGACATCAGTTGCAGGTAATCGATGACGATCAGGCCGAGCTGCCCGCACTGTCGTGCAAGCCGGCGCGAGCGCGCACGCAACTCCATCGGGTTCAACGCGGGCGTCTCATCAATGAAGAGCTGCGCGTCGTTCATCTTCTGGATGGCATGCGTCAGACGCGGCCAATCCTCGTCGAGCAGACGGCCGGTACGCAGGCGGTGCTGGTCCAATCGCCCGACCGAACCCAACATCCGCATGGCGAGCTGCGTGCCCGCCATTTCCATCGAGAATACGGCCACCGGCAGGCCCTGCTCCACTGCAACGTGTTCGCCGATGTTCAGCGAGAATGCCGTCTTACCCATCGATGGGCGACCGGCCACGATGATCAGATCGCCGCCCTGCATACCGCTGGTCATGCGGTCGAGGTCAACGAAGCCCGTCGGCACGCCCGTGATGTCGCTCTGGTTATCGCGGTGGTACAGCTCGTCGATGCGCTCGACCACCTGCGTCAGCAGCGGCTGGATTTCCAGGAAGCCCTTCTGCCCGCGAGAGCCTTCTTCGGCGATCGCGAATACCTTGGATTCGGCCTCGTCCAGCAGCTGACGCACATCGCGACCCTGCGGGTTGAAGGCACCGGCAGAAATCTCGTCGGCAATCGTCACGAGTTGGCGTAGCACGCCGCGGTCGCGCACGATTTCCGCATAGCGACGGATGTTGGCGGCGCTGGGCGTGTTCTGCGCCAGCGCGTTCAGGTAGGCGAGGCCACCCACCTCTTCCGCCTTGCCCGCTGCCTGCAACTGCTCATATACGGTGATCACATCGGCAGGCTTGGCCTGCGAGATCAGCTTGCCGATGTTGTGGAAGATCAGCCGGTGATCGTAGCGGTAGAAATCGTGCTCGTTGATGAAATCGGCAATGCGATCCCAGGCGGCGTTATCCAGCAGCAACCCGCCGAGCACCGACTGTTCGGCCTCGATGGAATGCGGCGGCACCTTGAGGGAATCGAGCTGGGGATCGGAGGGCGCGTTCATGGCGGGATTATAACGGCGCTGCTCGGTCTTCAATCTGGACCCCTGACACAAATGACAACAAAAAAGGCAGAGACTTTCGTCCCTGCCTTCTTGACTCGCCTCGACCGGTTTCCCCAGCCGTTGCGAGGTACGGCGTACGTGCTTAGACAGTCTCGCCCAGCACCGACACGGTCACGTCGACGGCCACATCGGTGTGCAGCGACACGACAACCGGATGGTCGCCCACGGTCTTCAGCGGACCGTTCGGCAGACGCACTTGCGCCTTCTCGACCTTGAAGCCTTGTGCGTTCAGCGCGGCGGCAATGTCGTGGTTGGTGACGGAGCCGAACAGGCGACCGTCCACACCAGCCTTCTGCGACAGCTGCAGCGTCAGGCCATTCAGCTTCTCGCCTTCGGCTTGCGCGGCAGCCAGCTTTTCAGCTGCCAGCTTTTCCAGCTCAGCGCGGCGGGCTTCGAATTCCTTGATGGCGGAATCCGTGGCACGGCGGGCTTGCTTGTTCGGGATCAGGAAGTTGCGAGCGTAACCATCCTTCACGCGCACCACGTCGCCCAGGTTGCCCAGGTTGACGACCTTCTCGAGCAGAATAATTTGCATTGTGTGTTCTCCTTATCCGCGTCGATTAGTGCTTGTGCTGGTCGGTGTACGGCATCAGCGCCAGGAAACGGGCACGCTTGATGGCCGTATCGAGCTGACGCTGGTAGATCGAACGCGTACCGGTCAGGCGGGCCGGGGTGATCTTGCCGTTCTCGCCGATGAAGTCCTTGAGCGTGTCCAGATCCTTGTAGTCGATCTGCTCAACGCCGGCCACGGTGAAGCGGCAGAACTTCTTGCGCTTGAACAACGGGTTTTGTTGCTGGAAGCGCTTCTTGTTCTTCGCGTCGCGCTGCTTCTTGTTCATGAATGCCATGATTCAATCCTTTACGAATACGTTACATCCGGAGATGTGAAAGACCAGTGCCTTGCTGCTGCGGTGCTTGCGAGCCAGGAATCCCACGCAATCCAGGACGGTGCCTGGAGCGATGCGATCCAGAACGGAAGCCATCTTGCCGGCTGCCAGTGCTTCCATCGAAAACTCGATCTGTCGCACCGTCTGCGCTTCGACCACCTGCCCGCTGTATGTCAGCAGACAGTTGACGATCGGCACGCCGGCTGGGGTGTATCGCATCACCTCGCGCTCGACCAGAGTGGCGACGAGCTGCAGGCGGTTGATGGCGTTGTCCCCGTGGGTTCCGCTCATGCCGGTGATGCGCGGTCAGGCTTGCGCAGCACCGCGCGGCATCAGGCGGCCTGTTCGGTCTGAGCGGCGGCCTTCTTGGCCTCTTCGCGTGCGACTTCCTTCATCATCGGCGAGGGCGCCGTTTCAGCCTTCTTGGTCTGAACGATGAGGTGACGCAGCACGGCGTCGTTGAACTTGAACGCGTGCTCGAGCTCGGCCAGGGTTTCCTTGCCGCATTCGATGTTCATGCAAACGTAGTGAGCCTTGGCCAGCTTCTGGATCATGTAGGCCAGTTGACGACGGCCCCAGTCCTCGACGCGGTGCACTTGGCCGCCTTGCGTGGTGACCGTGCTCTTGTAGCGCTCGATCATCGCGGGCACTTGCTCGCTCTGGTCCGGATGGACGATGAATACGATTTCGTAATGACGCATTGACGCTCCTTGTGGATTAAGCCGCCCGGGCGTCACACTCCGGTGCAGCAAGGTTGGTTAGCCTGCCATTATACGCAGACCGGCAGGATTTTTTCAATATCGATCAATGACTTGCTGGAGGAAAGCCATACCCGGCTCGACACGCCCCGCTGCAATCAGCAGCATTAACAGCACGCGCGCCTTGAAAGGATTGAGTGTGCCGGTGGACGCCCAGCCCTGTGCGCTTGCTTGCGAGGGCACCATGCCGGCGCCCGTACGTGTCGAACGCAGCACAAGAACACCCCGTTGGCTCGCCCGACTGAGCGCCGCCTCCAGGTTTGAGTGAATGGAACCCGCGCCGGTCGCGGCAATTACCAAACCGTTTACGCCAGCCGCGACCAGCGCGTCGACCAGCCTTGGATCAGGCTGCACGTAGCTGGCCAGCACCTCCACCCACGGCCACCGCCCGACCGGCGGCATAGGCAACACATCGGTGGAAGCGAGATGCTGGGGCGTGCGCTGCAACTGCACCTGCGCATCCAGGACGAACCCCACCGGGCCATTGTCCGGCGAGACAAAGGCTTCCACTGCGAAGGTATGCCCCTTCTGCACGTCGCGCGCCGCGTGCACACGCTGGTTCAGCGCAACGAGTACGCCACGCCCTCGCGCCCCGGGGTTCGCCGCCAGCCGCACGGCATTCAGCAGGTTCAACGGGCCGTCTGCCGACAGTGACGTCGATGGCCGCATCGCCGCGGTCAGCACAATCGGCGTATCGCCGTGCTGCGTCAGGTGCAGCAGCATGGCGGTCTCTTCGAGCGTATCGGTGCCGTGCGTGACCACTACACCGTCAACGCGCTCCACATCGATCCAGTGCCGGATGCGGGAGACCAGCTTTTCCCAGACGTCGAAAGTCAGGTCCTTGCTGTCGATCTGCGCGACCTGCTCGGCGCGGACATCAGCAATGCGCTCCAGTCCGAGCTTGCTGGCGGCAAGCAATTGATCGATGGGCACGGCTCCAGCGCGGTAGCGAGCCGCGGAAGCTGCGTCGTCGGCCGATCCGGCAATCGTGCCACCGGTGGCAAGGATGGCGATGGTAGGCAAAGACATCGTTGCAGTCATCCATGATGAGGAAGCCGCGCATTGTAGCCGCGCGCTCCTCCCTTGCCGACGCGGATTTGCCCTCGCCCCCTCGGTCGCACAAACAAAACGCCGGCACACAGGCCGGCGTTCGTGGCGAAAACTCAACGGGTTACTTCTCGACGAAGGCGCGTTCGATGACGTAGTCGCCAGCCTCGCCCATGCGCGGCGAAATCTTGAAGCCACGGGCATCCAGCAGCTTGCAGGTATCGTCGAGCATCGCCGGGCTGCCGCAGATCATGGCGCGATCGACCGCCGGGTCAAGCGGCGCCAGACCGATGTCCTGGAACAGTTTGCCACTGTCGACGAGGTCAGTCAGCCGACCCATGTTGCGGAACGGCTCGCGCGTAACGGTCGGGTAGTAGATCAGCTTTTCGCGGACCTGATCGCCGAAGAACTCGTTATTGGGCAACTCGCTGGTGATGAAATCGGCATAGGCGAGCTCGCTCACCTGGCGCACACCGTGCAGCAGAACCACCTTCTCGAACCGCTCATAGGTTTCCGGGTCCTGGATGATGCTCATGAACGGTGCCAAGCCGGTGCCGGTCCCGAACAGGTACAGATTCTTGCCGGGCAACAGATCGTCCAGCACCAGCGTGCCAACCGGCTTCTTGCTGACCAGCACCTTGTCGCCCACCTTCAAGTGCTGCAGGCGCGATGTCAGCGGACCGTTCTGGACCTTGATGCTGAAGAATTCCAGGTGTTCTTCATAGTTTGGGCTGGCGATGCTGTAGGCGCGCATTAGCGGCTTACCCTCCACCTCCAAGCCGAGCATGACGAAGTGCCCGTTATGAAAGCGCAGCGCCTGATCGCGCGTGGTCTTGAAGCTGAACAACGAGTCGTTCCAGTGATGGACGCTCAGAACGGTCTCTTGATTGAAAGCGGACATGGTGACGTTCGGCCGGCAAATGAAGCTTTGTGGCGGTGCAATATGCAGACAAGGCCTTGATTTTATGCGATTCGCCGCAGCCGCGCCTGCATGGATTCAGCATAAGCTTCTAACCAGCGCATGGGTTTTGACTTGGATCAGCCGCACCACCCGCCCCGGATTCGCGTGCTCCACAACAAGTCGCAACGAAATCACTTGCGCTTCCCGCGTCACTGTATAAAATCACAGCACCTGTTCAAATATACAGTACGCCGATGGCCAATCTCACCGCCCGCCAGCAGCAGATTTTCGACCTGATTCGCCAGACGATCCAGCGGACGGGATTTCCGCCCACGCGCGCCGAGATTGCCGCGGAGTTCGGTTTCTCGTCGCCCAATGCGGCAGAAGAACACTTGCGCGCCCTCGCACGCAAGGGCGTGATCGAACTCACGCCAGGCGCTTCACGGGGCATCCGATTGCGCACGACGGGCGATGCCGCGCAGCATCAGTTCTCGCTTCCGTCGATGGGATTGATGCAACTGACGCTGCCACTCGTGGGCAGAGTCGCCGCAGGCAGCCCGATTCTTGCTGCCGAACACATCGACCGTCAGTACCAGGTCGATCCATCCCTGTTCTCGGCGCAGCCTGATTTCCTGCTGAAAGTGCGCGGCATGAGCATGCGTGATGCCGGCATCCTGGATGGTGACCTGCTCGCTGTGCAGCGCGTCACCGAGGCGGCCAACGGCAAGATCGTCGTCGCGCGCGTAGGGGATGACGTCACGGTCAAGCGCTTCCAGCGCAAGGGCCGCCATGTCGAGCTGATTGCCGAAAACCCAGACTTCCAGCCAATCCACGTGGACCTCGACCGCGATGAGTTTCATCTGGAGGGGCTGGCCGTCGGTCTGATCCGGCCTGCCGCCCCGTAAGCCTGCGCGACACGCCGCGCCAAATCTTTCGCTGTTTCATCCA
>JAGWNU010000179.1 GCA_028871175.1 Burkholderiaceae bacterium
ACGCGCACTGGCAGCACAAGGATGCGGTGCTCAAGGACATTGGCGCGCCGGTCCTGCTCACCCCCATCGAGCAGACGCTCGCGTCTTTCCACGAGGCTATCGAAGCAAAACTGAAGCTCGTCAACCAGCGTATCGACCGCGGCGAGAACCAGCATATCAAGGTCAGCCGCCGCAACGACCAGCGTCGCTGGACATTGCTGTATCCCGATGCGGATGAAACGGTCAACGGTTCATTCTATGGCCAGCTGCCCGGTATCGGCATCGCGGACCTGCTGTGGTTCGTCGCTGGTCGCACCGGCTTCCTGCGGGCTTTCACCCACGTGCTCGACCGCTATGTCAAGCACGATGCCGACCCGCGCGAGATCCTCGCCTGCGTGGTCGCCATGGGCACCAACATGGGGTTGGGCAAGATGGCCGAGGTCTCGGGACTCAGCTACGCGTCGATGGCGTCGACCGCACGCAATTATCTGCGTCTCGAAACCCTCCATGCTGCCAACGATGCAATCAGCAATGCCACCGCCAGGCTGCCAGCCTTCCATCTGTTCGACATCCGCGACGAAGTGCACTCGAGCAGTGACGGACAACGCTTCGAGACGCAGATCGACACCTTCAACGCACGGCACTCGCCCAAGTATTTCGGTCTGGAAAAGGGCGTAAGCGCCAATACCATGGTTGCCAACCACGTGCCGGTCAACGCAACTGTGATCGGCACGCACGAGCACGAAAGCCACTACGTGTTCGATCTGCTCTACAACAACACGTCGGATATCCAGCCGGAGCGGCACTCAACCGACACGCACGGTACCAACCAGGTCAACTTCTGGGTCCTGCATGCATTTGGCTACAAGTTCGCTCCCCGCTATCGCGACCTGCACAAAAAGATGGGCGGCCTGGTCGGGTTCCATCATCCGGGCCACTACAGCGGGGACTGGCTGATCCGGCCGTCGCGCAAGGCGTACGATGACCTGATCGTCAGGGAATGGCCGAACATCCAGCGCATCATGGCCTCGCTCGCGCAGAAGGATGTGACGCAGGCAACGATCGTGCGCAAACTCAGCAGTTACACGCGGCAGAACCAGACGAAGAAGGCGCTCTGGGAACTCGACAACCTGTGCCGCACGCTCTACATCCTCGAATTCATCGACGATGTCGGTCTGCGCCAGAGCGTCCAGAAGGCCCTGAACCGCGGCGAGGCGTACCACCGGCTGCGACGGGCGATCGCCTACGTCAACAGCGGGAAATTTCGTGTCCAGACCGAAGCAGAGCAGCAGATCTGGAACGAGTGCTCGCGACTGATCGCCAACGCGATCATCCATTACAACACGGCGCTGCTTTCACGCGTGTACGAGCAGAAACATGCCGCAGGCGACCACGACGCGATGGCGTTGATCGCCGGAATGTCGCCCGTCGCCTGGCAGCACATCAACCTGTTCGGGTCGTTCGAATTCAGCCCCGCGGACTCGAACGTCGACATTGAGACGCTGGCCGCGTTTTACGCCGACCCGACCTGGTGGCGTCGAATCCTGCGGGAGGCCGCAGATCCGACTGTTCTCGCGCAGACGGATGCCCCGTGAAGCCAGTCCTGGAAGGGGTCACAGGAAAATTTTCAATTTTCGGGGGATAGACAAAAATAGCCATGTTCTTCAGGAGAATGACAATGCGCGGTTGGTTCGGGCATCACCACAAAATGTGGATTGCAAAACACTTCGTGATGGGCCGCCACGGTCATGGCGGACACGGCTTCGGGCGTGGCATGGGCGGCTTTGGGGGCCCCGGCGGCTACGGTGAAGGCGATGACGACGGTGGCAACCCGTGGCGCGGCCGCCGGCTCAGTTCGGCCGACTTGCAGCTCGTGTTGCTGGCGCTGCTCAAGGGCACGCCCCGCCACGGCTATGAATTGATCAAGGCAGTGGAAGAGCATTCGCTCGGCTTCTACACGCCAAGCCCGGGCATGGTGTATCCGGCGCTGTCGTACCTGGAAGACCACGGCTTCGCTTCCGTTACCGCCGAAGGCAACAAGAAGCGCTACGGCATCACGCCGGAAGGCGAGGCCTGGCTGGCAGAACGCCAGCAAAGCGCGGACGCCATCCTTGCACAACTGCGCGCCATGGGCGAGCGTGTGAAGCGCATGAACGAGGCCATGGCCTTCGACCGCGAAACCGACAACGCCGCCGAGTGGACAGACACGGGGCATGACCCGCTGCGCACCGCGCGCTGGCGCCTGAAGTTCGCGCTCATGGAAAAACGCTTCGCCTCGCGCGAAGAACAGCAACGCGTGGCAGACATCCTGCTGCGTGCCCTGAAGGAAATCACCGGAGAGCGTTGACCCGCCCCCGCCCTGATCTGCCGCCCACTATGTTCGCCCTCCACCGCACACAAGGTCTGATGTCGCAACTGCTGAGTCCCGCCAAACCCGCCACGCGCCGGGTGCGCGTGCGCGCCGTCCATACGTTGTCGCCGCGCATGCGGCGGGTGATCTTCACGGGGGTGGCGGCAGCAGATCTTGGCGACCTCGAAAAGGCGCCGCCCGGTGCCGCGATCAAACTGATGTTCCCGCACGACGGTGCGCACCCTGGCCGAATGCTTGGCCGGGCTTACACGATCCGCCGTTATCACGCCGCGCGGGCCGAGCTGGAAGTCGACTTTGTCGTGCATGACGAAACGCCAGCCGCGGCGCACGGCCCCGCTGCCCGTTGGCTGAAGCGCGTGCTGCCCGGCGACGAGCTCGAGTTTGCCGGACCGAAGCCAGGGTTCGTGCCGGACCCCGCTGCACCGTGGACCCTGCTGATCGGCGATGAAACGGCACTGCCCGCCATCTTCTCCCTCCTGGAGAGCCTGCCGGCACACGCCAACGTGCAAGCCTACATTGCGATCGGTGATGCCCGTGCGCGCCTGCCGCTCGAGGGCGACTTTTCGTTGCGCTCCCGCAGCCAGGCCATCCACTGGATCGAAGCCGATACCGCACACGCCGGCGCCATGATGGTCGGTGCCCTCAGCGCCCAAAAGATGCCGCCCGGCACGCCACAGGTGTTTCTTGCCGGCGAGGCCTCGTTGCTCAAGCCGGTGCGTACGCTGCTCGAAGGCGCCTGGGCCGTGCCGCATGACGCCATCCATGCCAAGGGCTACTGGACAGCCGGCCTCTCGCGCGAGGCGCGCAAGGCCCGCGAGGCGCGTTGACTCGCACGCCGCCGGTTCAAGCGACAGACTCCGCGTCGGAAGGGGCTGCCCCACGCACCCAATCGCGCACCAGCCGCTGCCCGTACAGGAGCGCGGCATCCATCGCCTCCCGCGGCGAGCCAAACGTGCAGCCCGGCCGCACAGGCCGTGAGCCGGCGAGCGAGTGGCCCTCCTCGCTGCGAAACACCACCTCGATACGCGCCTCCCAGCCGCGTGCCCCGGCAGGCGTCACATGCGGGACGATCTCGACATCCCCACGGATCTTGTGCACTTCATTCCTCCGTCTTCAGCGTCTGCGCGACGCATTGCGGTCAATTTAGCAACGGGCATGCCCATTTGCGGGCGCACGGGCAGGTTGATGCAGATCAAAGCGCACCACGGGCGCAGCCTTCAGTGCCTCGCCGGCCTGCCGATGAAAGGGAGGATTTCCGTCCACTTTCGTTTATCCGCGCCCAAGAAGCGCGGCATCACCATGCGCAAGAACCTGCCGGTCACCCAAGCCGAAACCGCCCTCACCCCGACGGATTACCTCATTTCACGGACCGACCCCAAGGGCCGTATCGTCTTTGCCAACCCGGCGTTCGTGCGTGTCAGCGGCTATTCGCAGGAAGAACTCCTGGGCTCGCCGCATAACCTCGTGCGCCACCCTGACATGCCCGAGGCGGCCTTCGCCGATCTGTGGGCCACCTTGAAGGCAGGACGGGCCTGGCGCGGGCTGGTCAAGAACCGCCGCAAGGACGGTGGCTTCTACTGGGTGCTTGCCAACGTCACGCCGGTGTTCCAGGACGGCACCATCGCGGGCTACACGTCGGTGCGCTCCATGGCCACCCCCGCGCAGATCGCGCGAGCGCAACGCGCCTACACCGCCATCAATGAGGGCGACCGGTCCTATGCCGTGCGCGCGGGCCGCATCCTGCGTACCGGGTGGCGCCGCGGGCTGAACCTGTTCCAGCGCGACAGCCTGCGCTTCAAGGTGATCGGGCTGCAAAGCCTGATTGCCGTGGCGATCCTCATCGGCACACTCTGGGCGCATATCGCCCTGGAAGCGGCCGACCTGCACGGCACGTCATGGCTGGTGCTCAGCCGCGACTGGCTATGGCTCACCGGCGTAGGCTGCGCGGGGCTCGCGACGCTCTCGGGCGTACTGCTCGCCCGTACCCTGATCGGCCCGCTGGAAGAAGCCGCCACCCTTGCCACGCGCCTGGCCGCCGGCGACCTGACAACCACCGTGGCCGTGCGCTCCAGCGATGAAGTGGGCGAGGTGATGCGCGCCATGGGCACCATGCGTGCGAGCCTGTCCTCCATCGTGCGGGATATTCAGGACGGCGCGTCCAACGTGGCGCACAGCACCCTGCAGATCTCGGCGGGCAACCACGATCTGTCGGCCCGCACGGAACAGCAAGCCGCCGCATTGGAGGAAACCGCTTCGAGCATGGAAGAGCTCACGTCGATGGTGGCGCAGAACGCCGACCACGCCCGCGAAGCCAGCGCGCTGGCCGAACAGGCCTCCACCATTGCTGCGGACGGCGGCCAGGTGGTTCAGCAGGTCGTCCACACCATGGACGCCATCCGCGCCGACAGCCAGCGCGTGACGGAGATCATTGCGACCATCGAGAGCATCGCCTTCCAGACCAACATCCTCGCACTCAATGCCGCGGTGGAAGCCGCGCGCGCGGGCGAGGAGGGCCGCGGCTTTGCCGTTGTGGCGGGCGAGGTGCGCAGCCTGGCGCAGCGCAGCGCCCAGGCGGCCGCGCAGAGCAAGGAGATCATCCGCGCTTCCGATCAATCCGTGCGCGACGGGGTCGAACTGGTGCACAAGGCCGGCGCCACGATGACGCAGATCGTGCAATCCGTGCAGACCGTCACGCAGCTCATGTCGGAAATCTCGGCCAGCTCGCGCGAACAGAGCAGCGGTATCGCGCAGATCAATGCCTCGGTCTCGCAACTCGATGGGGTGACGCAGCAGAACGCCACCCTGGTGGAAGAAGCGGCCGCAGCCACCTCGGTGCTGGCGCGCCAATCCGAAGATCTGAAACACGCTGTCGCGGTATTCCGGGCGTAGCGCACCTCTCGGGCGCACGTGCCACGGCGGGAACGAGCGCGCTTTCGCCAGCTATAGGACGAAGCGCGCGTCGCGCTCCAGCAGCGCCGTCACCGCATCGGGCGGCAGCGGCTCGCTGAAGTGATAGCCCTGCAGCACGTCGCACCGGTGCGACGTCAGGAAAGCCGACTGGACCGCGTCCTCCACGCCTTCCGCGCACACCGTCACGCCCAGGTTGTGCGCAAGCGCCACGACGGTCGTGCAGATCGCGGCGTCGTTGGAATCGCGGTCGATGTCCTTAACGAAGGCACGGTCGATCTTGATGAGGTCGATCGGCAGGCGCTTCAGATACGCCAGGCTCGAATACCCCGTGCCGAAATCGTCGATGGCGATGCGCACGCCAAGCTGGCGGATCGCGGTGAGGTCTTCGATGGTGCGCTCGGTGCCTTCCATCAGCATCGACTCGGTCACCTCCAGTTCAAGGAAACCCGAGCCCAGACCATACTGGCGCCGCAGCTTGAGCAGCGTCGGCAGCACCGTGCCGCGCTTGAACTGCAGCGGCGACACGTTCACGGCGATCGTCAGATCGTCGGCCAGACCACGCGCGTGCCATTCGGCGCGCTGCCGCGCCGCTTCCGCCAGCACCCAGTTGCCAATGTCGACGATCAGCCCGCTCTCCTCGGCCACCGGAATGAACGCCGCCGGCGGCAGCAGCCCGCGCGTCGGGTGGATCCAGCGAATGAGCGCTTCGAGCCCGCAGACGCGGCCGTCCCTGGTGTCGATCTGCGGCTGATAGAGCAGCCGGAACTGGCCTTGCTCCAGCGCGGCCCGGATCTGATGCTCCAGGTTCAGCCGGTATGACACGCCGATGTCCATCTCCGGCGCAAAGAACTCGAGCCGGTTGCGGCCGTTCTGCTTGGCGGAATACATCGCCATCTCGGCATGGCGGATCAGCGTATCGGCGTCTGCGCCGTGCGCCGGGTATTCGGCCACGCCAATGCTGGCCGTCACGAACACCTCGTGCCCTTCGACGCGGATCGGATCGGCAAACAGGTCAAAGCCGAATTCGACGCCGCGCGAACCCGCATGCGAAATCACCAGCGCAAACACGTCGCCGCCAAAGCGCGCCACGGTATCGACGGTGTCGGCCGCATCGCGCAGGCGCTCAGCGACACGGCGCAACACCTCGTCGCCCAGCAGGTGACCCAGGCTGTCGTTGATGACCTTGAAGCGGTCGATGTTGACCAGCACCACGTGGAAGCGGCTGCGCTGGCGTGCCGCCATTTCCACGGCCTGCTGCACGCGGTCAGACAGCAGCGTGCGGTTGGGCAGGCCCGTGAGCGCATCGATGGTCGCGTGCTGCGCCAGGCGGGCGCGCGTCATTTCCTGCTCGGTCACATCGTCCTGGATGGCGACATAGTGCGTGACGGCCCCTTTGGCGTCGCGCACCGGCGAGAGCAGGAAGTTGTTCAGGAACGGGTGGCCATCCTTGCGGAAGTTGCGCAGCAGCACCCGGATTTCACGCTCCTCGCGCAGCGCGGCGCGCACCTCGTTGAGCGCAGGCTGCCCGGGTTCCGAAGAATGCAGGAAGCGACAGTTGCGGCCCAGCACCTCTTCGGCACGGTAGCCCGTCATGCGCTCGAAACCCGGGTTGACGTAAACCACGGGCAGATCGGGCCGCTGCGCATCCGCCACGGTGATGCCCGAAGGCACCGACTCGACCACGCGGCGCAGCAGCCGCAGCTGCTCGTCGGATTCGCGCCGCTCTGTGATGTCCTGCATGGTGCCGAACAGGGCAACCACCTCGTCGCGTTCGTTGCGCTCGATGTTGCCGCGCGAGAGCACCCAGCGGTGCTCGCCGTCGCGCCGGATCATCTCGAGCTCCAACGAATACGGCTCGCCCTCGGTGACCGCGCGGCTGGCGGCTTCGCGCAGGCGGTTGTAGCTCTCGGCGGTGAAGAACTGCGCCTGCTGCGCAAAGGTGGGCGGCGGGCCGGGCGGCGTACCGGTCAGCACGTACATCCCCGAAGACCACGTGGCGGAATCACGCAGGACATCCCAGCGCCAGCTGCC
>JAGWNU010000180.1 GCA_028871175.1 Burkholderiaceae bacterium
GTGAGGAAGCGCCGCTGCAGCGTGGCGCGCAGGTCAACCCAGGGCAGCGGATGGCCCGCCTGGCGGATGCCGACCCAGGCGATCAGCGCCGCCACCGCGATGATCGGCAACACCTGTGCGGGCGAACCATCCGGGTGAACGAAGCGTGCCTGCTGGAAGCCATGCAGGGCAATCAGGGCGGCCAGCCCGAAAGCGACGGCCGAGGGCCAGTCGAGCGACGCAAAATCGCCCTTGCGCTCATGCATTCTCGGGTGCGGATAGAACGCCGCCACCAGCACGCAGACGACCACCGCCACGAGCAGCTGGGCCACGAAAATGGCGCGCCAGCCAAATTGCTCCGTGAGCGCGGCCGACAGCATCGGCGACACGCAGCTCAACCCGAAGATGCCGTAGATCATCCCCTTCATCAGCGTGCGGCGTTCCTGTACAGGGCTGTGCTGCACGAAAATGCGCGAGGTGGAGAGCATCGGCCCGCCGCCCAAGCCCTGCACGGCCCGGCCAACGATGAGCATCGTGCCGCCATCGGCCGCCGCGCACATCACGGTGCCGGCGATGAACACCAGCAACGACAGCAGCGTGTGCCTGCGGTACGTCATGTGATCCGCCAGCCGCCCCATCACCAGGATCGCGAGGCTGGCCGCCGCTGCATACGAGGTGATGGCCCATAGATAGACGTCCTGGGAAGCCAGCACCCCGCCCTCGATATGCGGCCCGGCAATCGAGAACATCAGGTTTGCCATGTAATCCACGCCCGTCGCCAGCCCGATCACCATGCCGACCATGCGCAGCTCGAGCCGGCTACCGACGGTCGACTCCCCGCGCCCAGGGCGTGGCGCGGGGGCGGGTGACAGGCTGGGATGCGTGCTTGGCGTGTTCATGCAGGGATGGTAATTTGCCTGAAAACCGCCGGAAATCGGCCTTCAACAAATTCATTGTTCAACCATGCGAACGACGGACTGGAACGATTGGGATACTTTCTGCACCGTGGCCACGCTGGGCAGCTTCACCCGTGCGGCCGATCGTCTGGGGTTGCCCAAATCGTCCGTCAGCACCGCGGTATCGCGGCTGGAAGGAAAACTGGGCGTGCGCCTGTTCGAGCGCAGCACCCGCCGCCTGCGGCTGACGGATGCCGGCGAGGCCCTGCTTCGCGATGCCGGCCCATTGTTCCAGCGCCTGCGTGAAGTCTCGGAAGACGCGGCGGCGACGTTCCAGTCACCGGCCGGCACGCTCCGTATCGCCATGCCATACGAATTTGCAGCGCGCCAGTTTGCCGAGGTGGTGCTGGAAGTCATGCGCGAGCACGCCGGCCTGCGCATCGAAGTGGACGTGGCGCCACGCGAGATCGACCCGCTCGCCCAGGGCTACGACATCATGCTGACCGTGCCCCGCGGGCCGCTGCCCGATTCCGGCCTGGTTGCCCAGCGCGTGTTCGACCTGCGGCGCGCGGTGGTGGTCGCCCCGCAGCTTCTGCAGCAGCGCGGGCCGCTCACGCACCCGGATCAACTCGCCGACTGGCCGTGCCTGGGCCTCTCCAACGAAACCGAGTGGCAGTTCCGTACGCCCGGCGGCGAAACCATCAACCTGCCGCTCGACTTTCGCATGCGCACGTCCAACAGCGAGTTGCGCATGCAGGCCGCCATTGCCGGGCTGGGTGTGGCGCGAATCACGTCGGTGTTCGCCACCGATCTGGTTGCCTCGGGTGCGCTGGCCGAGGTGCTGACGGATTTCCAATCGCCGCCGATGCGGGTGTACGCCGTCTTCCCCGGCCGCCGCCTCATGCCGGCCAAAGTCAAAGTCTTCATGGACACCCTGCACCGCCGCATCGAACACGCCCGCCAGGCCGCGGATGTCCGGCCAACCTTCTTGGGCGATACCGCCGCGCCATGGCCGCCTGAATCGCTTCTCTGATGTCTTCCCACATGCTTTCTCTTACCGACCACCCGAGCACCATGCGCCCGTTTGTCCGCTTTCCCACGCTTCTTGCCCTGCTCGCGCTGAGCACGGCTGCCTGCTCCCGCGCCGAAGACATCGGCAGCGTCAGCACGAACTTCCGCATCACCGGCTCCGACAAGATCGTCGTTGAAGCCTTCGACGACCCGCTCGTGCAGGGTGTCACCTGCTATGTGTCACGCGCCCGCACCGGCGGCATCAAGGGCACGCTCGGCGTGGCCGAAGACGTGAGCGAGGCCGCCGTGGCATGCCGCCAGGTCGGCCCCATCAGCTTCACGAAGCCACTGCCACAGCAGGACGACATGTTCACGCAGCGCCTGTCTCTCGTCTTCAAAACGCTGCACGTCGTGCGCGTGGTCGATACCAGGCGCAATGTGCTGGTCTATCTGACCTACTCCGACAAGGTCATCTCGGGTAGCCCCAAGAACAGCGTCACCGCCGTACCGATACCCGCGGGGCAGCCGATTCCTGTCAAATGAGATCGGCAAGTGCGCGGCGCACCGCATTGGTGCGTTCCGGCGCAACCGTGGTGGCCGCACAACGTCAGGTGGTGCATACGTAAGCTTACGTATGGTGCATTGCATCATCTGATGTATGATTAGGGTATTCCCTAAGCGGGAATTCCCTAAGAGGCCAATCATGCAAAACACGAACGACCTGAAGCTGACCGATCAACTCGAACGCGAACTGATCGAGCGCGAAATGTCCGAAGGTATCTACTACTATCGCCGTCCTGGCGGCCAAGCGTTCTCGTTTGCCCAGTTCTTCTCGGCAATCGCGCACCTGTTCAGCACGCACCGCACCGCCAAGGCCTAAGCCGCCGTTATCGTTGATGGGCGTGTGCCCAGGCTAGCTGATCTGTAGTACCTGATACACCGCAGTTCCGTGCGCCGGCCGTGCTTCGCAGCACCTGCCGCCACACCCGCCAGGTCATGACCGCCTGGTGCCAATCGAGGGCCGGATTCCGGCCCTTTGTCATGTCTGCGGCACGGTCTTTCCGTGCCGGGGCAGCCCCCTTTTTTGCTTTGCCCCCATCCGCGCCGCGGTTGTCTTCTCCGTCGCCTGTGCTTTACTGAGTAAAGCCGCGATCACCGAAATGCAGAACCCGCGCGCATCTTCACTGCGACGCGGGCACACGGCGACCATTCCCCCAAGGAGACTCCTATGGCGATCAGCCTCAAGCTGTCGGTCAACGGTGCGCCTGTCACCGTCAATGTCGAACCCCATACCCTGTTGGTCCAATTGCTGCGCGAACACCTGCGCCTGACCGGCACGCACGTCGGCTGCGACACGGCCCAGTGCGGCGCCTGCACCGTCCACCTGGACGGCCGGGCGGTGAAGTCGTGCAACATCCTGGCCGTACAGGCCGACGGCGCCGAAGTGACCACGATTGAGGGCTTGTCGCAGCAAGGAGCGCTGCATCCGATGCAGGAGGCGTTCCGTGACTGCCACGGCCTGCAATGCGGCTTCTGCACACCCGGCATGGTGATGGCGGCCACTGCCCTGGTGGCGCAGTGCCCGCATCCGGATGAACGCCAGGTGCGCGAGCAGCTCGACGGCAACCTGTGTCGCTGCACCGGATACCACAACATCGTGCGCGCCGTGATGAAGGGTGCCGACGCCATGGCGGCAGCCGAGGGCGACGATGCCTCGCTGCAAAGCCTGGCCGCCGCGCGCGCCCAAGCCGCCTGACCGAGCGAGGAGACGACCATGAATGCTCCCGCAGAAGCCAACAACCACCTGATCGGCGCCTCCGTCAAACGCAAGGAAGACTTCCGCTTCCTGACGGGCGCCGGCCAATACACCGACGATGTCGTCCAGGCCCACCAGTCGTATGCGGTGTTCCTGCGCTCGCCGTATGCGCATGCCCGCATCAAGCACATCCATGCGGATGCGGCACGCGCGCACCCGGGGGTGCTCGCCGTGCTGACCGGCGACGACCTGGCCGCGGACAAGGTCAACGGCCTGCCATGCGGCTGGCTGATCCACAGCATCGACGGTACGCCGATGAAGGAACCGCCCCATCCCGTGCTGGCGCAGGGCAAGGTGCGCCACGTGGGCGACCAGGTAGCGCTGGTGGTGGCGGAGTCGGTGAAGATCGCCAAGGACGCCGCCGAGATGATCGACGTCGAGTATGAAGAGCTGCCCGCTGTCGTCGACCCCGCCAGAGCGGCAACCGCCGGTACGGCCGTGCATGACGATGTGCCGGATAACACCTGCTACATCTGGGGCCACGGCGACAAGGCGGCCACCGATGCCGCCTTTGCCAAGGCGGCGCACGTCACGCAACTTCACATCGTCAACAATCGGTTGATCCCGAACGCCATCGAGCCGCGCGCCGTCAACGCCAGCTATTCCCGCCAGGACGACAGCTACACGCTCTACGTCGCCAACCAGAACCCGCACGTCGAGCGGCTGCTGATGTCGGCCTTCGTGCTGGGCCTGGCCGAAGCCAAGGTGCGCGTGATCGCCCCGGATGTCGGCGGCGGTTTCGGCTCGAAGATCTTCCTGTACCCGGAAGACGTGGCGCTCACGTGGGCATCGAAGAAGGTCGGCCGGCCGATCAAGTGGACGGCGGAACGCTCCGAATCCTTCCTCACCGACGCACACGGGCGTGACCACGTGACGCAGGCCGAGCTGGCCATGGATGCGCAGGGCAACTTCCTCGCCATGCGCGTGCATACGACGGCGAACATGGGCGCGTACCTGTCCACGTTTGCCAGCAGCGTGCCGACAATTCTGTACGCGACGCTCCTGGCGGGTCAGTACAAGACGCCGGCCATCTATGCCGAGGTCAAGGCGGTGTTCACCAACACCGCGCCGGTTGACGCCTATCGTGGCGCCGGGCGACCGGAGGCGACCTACGTGGTCGAGCGCATTGTGGAAGCGGCCGCGCGTGAACTCCAGATGGACCCCGCCGAACTGCGCCGCCGCAATTTCATCCGCACGTTCCCGTACGCCACGCCGGTTGGCCTGACCTACGACACGGGCGACTACGAGCCTTGCCTGGACCGCGCCATCGAGTTGGCCGACGTAAAGGGCTTTGCCGCCCGTCGCGATGCCTCGCGCGCCAAGGGACGCCTGCGCGGCATGGGCTATTCCTGCTACATCGAGGCCTGCGGGCTGGCGCCGTCGAACATCGCCGGGGCACTGGGCGCACGCGCCGGGCTGTTTGAGGCGGGCGAGATTCGCGTGCATCCGACCGGCTCCGTCACCGTGTTCACCGGTTCGCACAGCCACGGCCAGGGCCACGAGACGACGTTCGCACAGGTGGTGGCCGATCGGCTGGGCGTGCCGATTGAAAACGTCGACATCGTGCACGGCGACACGGGCCGCATCCCGTTCGGCATGGGCACGTACGGTTCGCGCTCGATCGCCGTGGGCGGCTCGGCCATCATGAAGGCGCTCGACAAGATCGAGGCCAAGGCCAAGAAGATCGCGGCGCACCTGCTCGAAGCCTCGGCGGAGGACATCGAGTTCAAGGACGGTGTATTCCGGGTGGCCGGCACCGACCGCACCAAGACCTTCGGCGAAATCGCGCTGACGGCCTATGTGCCGCACAACTATCCGCTCGACAAACTGGAGCCGGGCCTGGACGAAAACGCCTTCTACGACCCGACCAACTTCACCTATCCGTCAGGCGCGTACATCTGCGAGGTCGAGGTCGATCCCGACACCGGCGAGGTCCACATCGACCGGTTTGTCGCCGTGGATGACTTCGGCAACATCATCAACCCGATGATCGTCGAGGGACAGGTCCACGGCGGGCTCGGCCAGGGGATCGGCCAGGCGATGATGGAGCGCTGCGTGTACGACGAAAGCGGCCAGTTGCTGACCGGCTCCTACATGGACTACGCCATGCCGCGCGCGGACAACCTGCCGAGCTTCACGGTGGAAACCGCAAAGGGCACGCCGTGCACGCACAACCCGCTAGGCGTGAAGGGCTGCGGTGAAGCGGGAGCCATCGGCTCGCCACCGGCGCTCATCAACGCGATCGTCGATGCGCTGGCCCCCCTGGGCGTGAAGGACATCCAGATGCCCGCCACCCCGCACCGCGTGTGGCAGACCATTCAAGCGGCGAAGGCCTAGGAGCAGAACATGTACGACTTCGAGTACCAGAAAGCCACCGATGCCCAGACCGCTGTCACGGCGCTCAAGACGCAGTCGGATGCGAAGTACCTCGGCGGCGGCCAGAGCCTGCTGGCAGCCATGAAGCTACGCTTGGCGCAGCCCTCCACGCTGGTGGATGTCACGCGCATTCCCGGCATGGCAGGCATCCGCTCGCAGCCTGGTGTGATCACCGTGGGTGCCGCCACGCGCCATGCGGATGTTGCGGAAAACGACGAGGTGCGCCGCATGCTCCCTGCGCTGGCCGAGTTGGCCGGCGGCATCGGCGACAGGCAGGTGCGCGCCATGGGCACGCTTGGCGGGTCGCTGGCCAACAACGACCCGGCCGCGTGTTACCCGGCAGCCGTGCTCGGGCTGAACGCGACCGTCGTCACCGAACGCCGCAACATCGCCGCGGACGACTTCTTCCTCGGCATGTACGAGACCGCGCTGGCAGCGGACGAGCTCATCACCGAGGTGCAGTTTCCGGTGCCGGATCAGGCGGCCTACGTCAAGTTCCGCAACCCCGCGTCGCGTTTCGCACTGGTCGGTGTATTTGTCAGCCGCAAGGGCAACAACGTGCGTGTGGCCGTGACGGGTGCGGCGCCATGCGTGTTCCGCAGCACGCCGCTGGAGCAGGCGCTGTCGGCCAGCTTCACGGCGGAAGCGGCGCGCAAGGTGGTGGTGCCAGCCGATGATCTGGTGGGCGATCTTCATGCCTCGCCGGAGTATCGCGCGCACCTGATTCCGGTGCTGACGGCACGCGCGGTGGAGCAGGCCCTGGCAAGACACCACTAGACGTATCCCTCAGAGAGCCGCATGCCCGTCGACTCCATTGATGATTGCCTCTCGCAACTGCAGGGACAGGGCTATTTCGCCAGCCGCGAGCTGGCAACTGCCCTGTTCCTCGCGTTGCGCATGCAACGACCGTTGTTCCTGGAAGGCGAACCCGGCGTCGGCAAGACCGAGCTGGCGAAGGCGGCGGCCGGGCTGCTCGGCACGCCGCTGCTGCGGCTGCAGTGCTACGAGGGATTGGACACCGCCAGTGCGCTGTACGAATGGGACTACCCGCGCCAGATCATGGCACTGCGCCTGGCCGAAGCTGCCGGGGAAAAACCACGCGCCGACACGCTGTACCGTGATGAGTTTCTGCTCAAGCGGCCGCTGCTGCAGGCGCTGCTGCCTGATCCGGCTCACCCTGACACACCGCGTGTCCTGCTGAT
>JAGWNU010000181.1 GCA_028871175.1 Burkholderiaceae bacterium
TGCGGGCTGTGCGAGCAGTTGCGGCGCGCCCGCGCCGGGGCAGAGCGCCGCGCCCTGGCAGAGACGCAGCAGCGCCTGTCGCAACAACGGCTGTTGGCCGCGCTGCAGGCGTCGCCCATCTCCCTCTATGACGTCGACAACACGATGCATTTCACGTGGGTGCACAACCCCGTGTTCGGCCTGCAGCCCGAAGAGCTGCTGGGCCGCACCGTGCGGGAGGTATTCGGTCGGCGCGCCGCGACCCAATTGACCGATGCGGGCCAGCGCGTCATCGCCAGCGGAACGCCCACGCGTGTGGAGTTCGCTTTCCGCCGGTGGCATACGCAGCGGGTCGTGTACGACGTGGTGGTCATGCCATTGCGCGACGACACAGGCGAGATCATCGGCCTGACCAACGCCGCCATCGACATCAGCGAGCGCCGCCAGGCCGAAGCGCGCCGGGCGCAGTTGCTCGAGGTCGAATCGCTCGCGCGGGAAGAGGCCGAGCGCGCCAGCCGCCTGAAGGACGATTTTCTCGCCACCGTCAGCCACGAGTTGCGCACGCCGCTCAACGCGGTGCTGGGCTGGGCCCAGCTGCTGAACATGCGCCCCTACGAAGAAGGCTTGTTCAAACGCGGAATCGAAGCCATCGAGCGCAGTGCCCGCACGCAGGTTCACCTGATCGACGACCTGCTCGACATGTCCGCCATCCTGTCGGGCAAGGTTCCACTGGAGATCGGGCCGGTGGATCTGGCCGATGTGCTGGAGCGCGCCCGCGAAACGATCGAGCCGATGGCGCGCATGAAGCAGATCACCATCGACACGGAATACCTGCCGGTGCCCATGCTGCAGGGCGATGCCGGGCGCCTGAAACAAGTGTTCTGGAACCTGCTGGCCAATGCCGTCAAGTTCACGCCCGATGGCGGGCATATCCGGCTATCGGTGCACGCGGCCCCGGAGGGCGTGGTGGTTACCGTGCGCGATACGGGCATCGGCATCGAACCGGCCTTTCTGCCACACGTCTTCGACCGCTTCCAGCAGGCCGACCTGTCGAGCACGCGTCGTCACGGCGGGCTGGGGCTGGGCCTGGCCATCGCCAAGCAGCTGGTCGAGCTGCACCGAGGCCGTATCACCGCAGCCAGCAGCGGCGTCAATCAGGGCACGACCATGGCGGTCTCCCTGCCACTGCATGCATTACCGTCAGACAACGGGGCCGGGAACATTCCAGGGCTCGTCGCGGGGACAGGCATGCCCGCACTCGACGGCATCCGCGTGCTGGCGGTGGATGACAACCCCGAGTCGCTTGGCGTGATTGCGTTGATGCTCGAGCGCTACGGCGCCGAAGTGGTGACCGTTTCGAGCGGCGCAGCGGCGCTCGAGGTACTGAAGGATGTCGATCATCGGTTCGACGCGCTCGTCAGCGACCTGGCCATGCCCGGCATGGACGGCATGCAGCTCGTACGCGCAGTACGGGCCAGCGGCATGACTGAGCTACCTGCCATCGCCGTAACGGCATTCGCGGATCCGATCCGTTTGAAGGCCGCCAAGGAGGCCGGCTACCAATCCGTCATCACCAAACCGATCTTCCCTGGCGAACTGGGGCACGTGCTGGCGGCCAATGTACGGCGGAAGGTCGGGCCCGAGACACTGGCCTGACGCAATCCGCGCACGGGCAGTCATGCCTTGGTGGAATGGAGGGCTCAACAGGCGTCAGTGGCACACATGCCAGCGCGTCCACCTGTCAAGAGTGAATCCTTGGGGATGCTGTATTCGTGCAAGACGGTGGAAGCGGTGACCGAGTCGCGGATGTCATCTTGGATGCGTCTTGCTTTGCTCCGCTTTTTAGGCAAAGCAAAGACAGCAAGTCGGTCCGGAAAAAGGCAAACACCCCGGCACCGACATCATCCACTCACGCAGCCTGCCCCAAAGCCAAAGCAGCAAGTACAACCTCAGCCCGCGGAATCGGCGCCACAGCGCTATACCCCGTCGTCGAAATCGCAGCCGCCACATTGGCATACCGCGCCGCCTCTACTGGCGAATCCCCGGCAACAATCCGCGCCACAAACGAACCACCAAAGCAGTCGCCCGCGCCGGTGGCATCGATCGCATTGACGGTATGACGCGGCACCAGCGTGCGCGACTCGGGCGTGGCCACGTAGCAGCCTTCCGCGCCCATCTTGAGCGCCACCAGCTTCACGCCCCAGCCGAGCAGCGTATCGACAATGCCGTCACGATCGTGGCAATCGAGCAGTACCGTCACGTCATCCCAGCTCGGCAGGCAGAGGTCGCACGTTTGCATAGCCTCGCGCATGACGGCGCGAGCGCGCGCCAGCGGCCACAGGCGCAAGCGCAGATTGGTATCGAACGATACCAGCACGCCCGACGCCCGTGCATGCGCCATCGCCGCCAGACCCGCATCGCACGCGGTATCGCTGATCGCCAGGCTGATGCCCGACAGGTGAAACGCCTTGGCCGCCGCAATGGCCTGCAGCGGGAGTTGCGTGGTCTGGAAGCGGCTGGCCGCAGACCCTGCACGCAAATAGTCGAAATGGTGGCCGCGCGCATCGTGCGAGACGAAGTACAGGCCGGTGGACGCCTGCACATCGGTGTGCACGTAGGTATGGTCCACGCCTTCTGCCTGCCACAGCGCGCGTAGCGCCTGCCCAAAGCGGTCGCCGCCTACGGCGCTGATGTAGCCGGTGCGCGCACCCTGCCGCGCCGCGGCAATGCAGAAGTTGGACGTATCCCCGCCAAAACCGAAGTTCCACGCGGTGCTGCCGGGGTCAGCCTGGTTGAATTCGATCAACGCTTCGCCATAGGCCAGGATGTCTGCCATGTTCAGTCTGTTCAGAAGTACGTCTGGACGACATCGACCACGTTGTACGCGTCGTCGATCACTGGGATCTGGCGCCATTTGTCGAACGTCAGGCACGGATGCGAGATGTCGAAGGCGATCATATCACCGACCTTGATGTCGTCGCCGGGGGCGATCTTCAGGTAGGCGTGCTGATCCATCATGCCGGTGATTTCCCAGTGTGCGGGCGTGGCCGACGGCGTCTTGTCGCCTGGGCGGAAGCGCAGCACCGGCAGCGGCAGGCCGGCGTCGAACGCGGCATCGCGCTTGCCCAGTGCCACGATGGCGCGCTCGGCCTCCGGTACCGATTGCACGTAGGCCCAGAGTTGCAGCGCGGGCAGCAGGCTCGACCGCATCCTGTGCGCGATGGGGTTGTTGGCGTCGATGCGCGCCTGCGCGGCGCGGTAGATGCCCACGTCGTGCGTCAGGTAGCAGCCCGGACGCAGCACGACATCGAGCGGCTGGCCGATATCGGCCTTCGCAAATTCTTCCGCCACCACGTCGTACCAGGCCGAGCCCGCGCCGGTCAGTACCGCTGGCGTGCGTTGCAGGCGCCCCGCTTTCGCCAGGTCGCCGATGACCTTCACGGCACGCTGCAGGAACGCGCGGATGTCCGCCTCTTCCTTGATCACGCCTTCATAGACTTCAACGCCGGCAAGCCTGACCGCGCCATTGGCACGCGCCAGCGCATCGAGCACCGATTGCAGCTGCGCATCGTCGCGCACACCTGTGCGGCCACCCTGCACGCCCAACTCGATGAGCACCTGGATCGGCCGACCTGCCTTGCCGAAAAAGGCGGCAAGCTGATCCACCTGATCAGGCGCATCCACCAGACAGAAGAACTCGAACGATGGATCCGCCAGCAGTTCGGCCAGGATGGCCATGTTGCGCTTGCCGACCAGCTGATTCGCCATCAGCACGCGGCGCACGCCGTGGGCATAGGCCACGTGCGTCTGGTGTGCCGTTGCCAGGGTGATCCCCCAGGCGCCACCCGCCAGCTGGCGCTGGAACAGGCGCGGCGCCATCGTCGTCTTGCCGTGCGGCGCGAGCTTCGCGCCATATTCGCTCACGAAGCCCTGCATCCATGCCAGGTTGTGTTCCAGACGGGATTGCGACAGCACGGCCGCCGGCAGGCTCAGGTCTTCGTTCAGCACATTCCATCGCCGGGCTACCACCTGCTCCGGCGCACACGCATGTTCCAGCGCACCCAGCCCCTTATCGAGGGGGTTGACGAGGGCGGCTGCATCCCCTTGGTACTTTGTATCATTCATGGCGATCGACTCATCCCCTGATGGGGTAAATATCGGGTTGACACAATCATAGCGGCGAAATTATTCTCCCGGCCAGCCTGTTACAAAGTACCAAACATCTCCGTCAGCCGCCCGCCGGATGCATACCGGGAGCCCGTCATGCGCGAACCGATCGACATCGTCACCCGTATTTCCCAGCGAGCCGCCGACCTGCGTCCTGCCGAGCAGAAGGTCGCGCAGACCGTCCTGGGCGACATTGCCGAAGCTGCGGCAGGCAGCATCCAGACGTTGGCCGAACGCGCCGGCGTGAGCGAAGCCAGCGTCACCCGTTTTGCCAAGGCGATGGGCTGCCGCGACGTGCGCGAGCTCAAGCTCAAGCTAGCGCAGGCGGCCGCAGTGGGCCAGCGCTTTCTGGATGGCGGCGCCGATCGCCCGCCCTCCAGTGCCGACGGCATCCTGGCCGACATCACCAATGTGCTGGAGGCCAACCGCGCGCTGGTGCGGCCCGAGGCGTTCCGCAATGCGGCAATCGCGCTGGCTGCGGCGCGCATGATCGCCGTGTTCGGCATGGGCGGCGGCTCCACCACCATGGCCGACGAGATGCGCTACCGCCTTGCACGCCTGGGACGGCCGGTCACCACCTATCATGATTCGATGCTGCAGCGGATGGTCTCGGCCACGCTCAGCCCCGATGACGTGGTGGTCGTCTTTTCCGTGACCGGCCATGTGCCGGAGGTGATCGATAGCGTGAACATCGCGCGCGAGTACGGCGCCAAGGTCATCGCCGTGACGGCAATCGGCTCGCCGCTGGCGGCACTGGCCGACGTCTTGCTGCCGATCCAGGCCATGGAGACCGATTTCATCTTCAAGCCGTCGTCATCGCGCTACGCCATGATGATGATGATCGACCTGCTGGCCACCGAGGTCGCACTGCAGCAGTCCGATCGCAGCAAGGAGCTCTTACGGCGCATCAAGTACGTGCTCGATGCGCATCGCGGCGGCGGCAATCGCCAGCCGCTCGGAGATTGACATGCAGCAGTACGACATCGTCATCCGCCAGGTCCGCATCGTGGACGGCAGCGGCCACGAACCCGAGGCCACGCTGTTCGACGTCGCCATCACCGATGGGCGTATCGCCGCCATCGCCACGTCCGATTCCACGGCATGGCTGGGGGATGAGGAAATCGCCGGCGAGGGCCGCGTCCTCGCACCCGGCTTCATCGACGTGCACACGCACGATGACACCAACGTCATCCGCACGCCCGACATGCTGTGCAAGGTGTCGCAGGGCATTACGACGGTCATCGTGGGCAACTGCGGCATCAGCGCGTCGCCGGCCATGCTCAAGGGCGAACCGCCCGACCCGATGAACCTGCTGGGGCCTGCCAGCGCCTTTGCATATCCGACCTTTGCGTCATACGTGGAAGCCGTGGAGCGCGCGCAGCCGGCTGTGAACGTGGCCGCACTGGTCGGTCACACAGCGCTGCGCAACAACCACCTGGACCGCCTCGACCGCCCCGCCACCGCCGATGAAGTCGAAGGCATGCGCGTGCAGTTGCGCGAGGCGCTCGACCACGGCGCACTGGGCCTGTCGACCGGCCTGGCCTACGCCAACGCCTTTGCTTCCACTACCGAAGAAGTGATGGGCCTGGCGGAGCCGCTGGCCGAAGCCGGCGCGATCTACACGACGCATCTGCGTACCGAATTTGCCGCGATTCTCGACGCGATGGACGAGGCCTACCGTGTCGGCAAACATGCGCGCGTGCCGATCGTGATCTCGCACCTGAAGTGCGCGGGCGCGGCCAACTGGGGACGCGCGGGCGAGGTGCTGGAATCCATCGAAGGGGCGCAGCGCTATCAGCCCGTGGGGTGCGACTGCTATCCGTACACCGCAAGCTCGTCCACGCTGGACTTGAAGCAGGTGACGGATGAATTCGACATCTTCATCACGTGGTCGGAGCCGGAGCCGGGCATGGCCGGACAGACGCTCAAGGAGATTGCCGCCGCGTGGGGCACCGACCTGATGGACGCCGCGCGCCGCCTGCAGCCGGCCGGCGCCGTGTACCACAACATGTCGGCGCAGGATCTGGACCGCATCATCACGCACCCCGCCACGGTGATTGGCTCCGACGGCCTGCCCAACGATCCCAAACCGCATCCCCGCCTGTGGGGTGCCTTCCCGCGCGTGCTCGGCTACTACAGCCGCGAGCGCAAGCTGCTCTCGCTTTCGGCCGCCATCCGCAAGATGACAGGCCAGTCGGCCGAGCGCTTTGGCCTGACCGCTCGCGGCCTCGTGCGCGAGGGCTATTGGGCCGACCTCGTGTTGTTCGACCCGGAAACGGTGCGCGACGTCGCCACCTTTACCGACCCGCAGCAGCCGGCGGCGGGCATTGCAGCGGTCTGGGTCAACGGCCACCTGTCTTATCGAGATGGCGCCGTCCAGCCGCAACGCGCTGGGCGCTTTCTCAGGCGCGGCCCGCGCGCACAGGCAACGGCCACCGCTGAAATCCACTGATCCCCGTATTGGTTTGAAAGAAGGAACGTAGCGATGACGATTACCCGAATTGGCGTTGAAGGCGGCACCGGCACCGGTGGCCAGCACCTGCCCTTTGCCCGCGCGGCCGGCGCAGACGGCTGGCTGTTCGTTTCTGGCCAGACACCCATGGTGAACGGCGAGGTGGTCGGCAACGGCATCGTCGAGCAATCGCACCAGACCATCAAGAACCTGCTCGCCATCCTGGCTGAAGCGGGCTACGGCCCCGAGCACGTCGTGCGCTGCGGCGTGTGGCTGGATGATCCGCGTGATTTCCAGTCGTTCAACAAGGTGTTCAAGGAGTACTTCGGCGCCAACCCGCCCGCGCGGGCGTGCGTGGTGTCGAGCATGGTCATCGACTGCAAGGTCGAAGTCGATTGCGTGGCGTACAAGAAGCCGTAATCCGTAGTCCGGAAAGGGGCGCCCTGCACGATGGGGCACCCATCAAAACAAGCGCCGTGAATATTCCCGAGGAGGAAACCCGATGGTCCCGATGCAAGGCAACTCGCTATTGCTGACCGCCGCGCTGGCGGTGGTGGCGCTGATCTATCTAATCGCCGTCCAGAAACTGAACCCGTTCGTCACGCTGATCGTCGTCTCGCTCGCGCTGGGCGTGGTGGTCGGCATGCCGATGGGCAATATCGTCAAGGCGTTCGAAACCGG
>JAGWNU010000182.1 GCA_028871175.1 Burkholderiaceae bacterium
TTTCCGCAGACAATCTATATTTTTATATAATATTTGCCCCATATTCCGCCTGCCAACCGCGCAAACAGAACGCGTCTTTGCACTGCGCCCCGATGACTGACCCGACCACCGCCCAGACCGAGCCTGCCCCGTTGCCCGAAGCGGCCATCTCCATGCTGCGCGCCTCTGCCTCCGAGGCATGCGCGGTCCTCAAAGCGATGGCGCACGAAGATCGCCTGCTGCTGCTCTGCCAGCTCACGCAGGGCGAGCGCAACGTTGGCGAACTCGAAGCCCTGGTCGGCCTGCGCCAGCCGAGCCTGTCTCAGCAGCTCGGCGTGCTGCGCGACGAAGGGCTGGTTTCGACCCGCCGCGAAGGCAAGTACATCTATTACCGGCTTGCCAGCTTCGAGGTCATCCAGATCATGCAGACGCTTTCCGAGCTGTACTGCGGCAAGGTCATGAAGATCGTCCAGTGAATCGCCCCGCATGGCGTGCGCGCCATGCCTACCACCGAAGCACCGGCCGCACTCCCCGGCCGCCCCATCTGAGATCGCATGCATACCGAGTCCCCCTCCCAGCCCCTGTCGACGCCCCTGCTCGACTGCGATGTGCTCATCCTCGGCGGCGGTACCGCTGGCATTGGCGTTGCCGCCAGCCTGCGCCGACGCCGGCCGCAGCTTGGCATCACCATCGTCGAACCGTCCGATACGCATTACTACCAGCCTGCGTGGACGCTGGTGGGCGGCGGTGTCTTCGACGCCCAGGCCACTGCCCGCCCGACCGATGCGTTGCTGCCGGCCGGCGTGCAGCGCATCCGCGCCGCTGCCACGCGTGTCGATGCCGATGCGCATCGCGTGCAACTCGACAATGGCCAGACGCTGGCCTACCGGCAACTGATCATCTGCCCCGGCCTACGCCTGGCATGGGAGCGCATCGAGGGCCTGGAAGCCACGCTCGGCCAGCACGGCGTGACGTCGAACTATCGGTTCGATCTGGCGCCGTACACGTGGTCGCTGGTGCGCGGCCTCCGCACGGGCCGCGCGTTGTTCACGCAGCCCGCCATGCCGATCAAGTGCGCCGGCGCGCCTCAGAAGGCGATGTATCTTGCCTGTGATCACTGGCGGCGTACTGGCGTGCTCGACCGCATCGACGTGGAATTCAACCTCACCGGCGCGGCGTTGTTCGGCGTCGAGGCCTTCGTGCCGGCGCTGACGCGCTATATCGAGCGCTATCGCGCGAAGCTGGCATTCGGCTCCACGCTGGTGGCCGTTGACGGCCCGGCACGCACGGCATGGTTCGAACACAAGAACGCCGCGGGCGAGCCGGTACGCACCGCCAAGCGCTTCGACATGCTCCACGTGGTACCGCCCCAGGTTCCGCCGGCCTTCATCGCTGAGAGCGGCCTGGGCGATGCGGCAGGCTGGTGCGAGGTCGACCCGGCCACCCTGCAGCACGTGCGCCATGCCGACGTGTTTTCGCTCGGCGATGCCAGCTCGACGCCCAACGCCAAGACCGCCGCCGCTGCCCGTAAGCAGATTGTCGTGGCGGCAGAGAACCTGCTTGCGCATCGCGAGGGCCTGCCGCTGCCGACGCGCTACGACGGCTACGGCGCGTGTCCGCTCACGGTCGAGCGCGGCAAGGTTGTCCTGGCCGAATTCGGCTACGGCGGCAAGCTGCTGCCGACCTTTCCGCTGCTGCCGACGGTGGCACGCACCTCCGCCTGGTGGCTCAAGAAGACCGTGCTGCCTTGGGTGTACTGGAACGCCCTGCTCAAGGGCCGCGAATGGCTCGCCCGTCCGAGCACGCCGGCGGAGCGCTGACACGTGCTTCCGGTTGAAGCGGGCTTGATCACGCTGGCGCCCTGACCGGCAGGCTCGCCGGCCGCCGCTTTGCACAGCGTCTTGCCGGGCCGGCGCTTCAGCAAGGCTTCGCGATTTTCGCCGGCGTGACGGCGCTCGGGTTGATCGCCCGCACGCTGATTTGACCGGGTTGCCGCGAAAGCAGTACAATCGTGGGTTCCGGAGCGTAGCGCAGCCTGGTAGCGCATCTGATTTGGGATCAGAGGGTCGTAGGTTCGAATCCTATCGCTCCGACCAGCATTGAGCAGCACAACAAAACGGCCTACGTTCATCGCGTAGGCCGTTTTGCTTTGCGCAACCCGGAAGATCATCGGGCGATGCTATAAAGGCAGTATTACGCGTCGTCCGCCGAGCCTCCATGAACCTCATCCTGTGGCGCCACGCCGAAGCCGAAGACGTGGCCGCACCCTTGCGCATCCATCGCAGCACCGATCTCCAACGCGAACTGACCCGGCGCGGCGAGAAGCAGGCCGAGAAAATGGCCGCCTGGCTGCGCCCCCGCCTGCCCGAAGACACGCTGGTGCTCGCCAGCCCGGCTGTGCGCACCCAGCAGACCGCCCGCGCCCTGACCGAGCATTTCCAGACCCTCCCGGCAATGGCACCGGGCGCCGGTGTCAGCGGCATCCTCGCAGCGATCGATTGGCCCTCGAACAGGAACCTGGTGCTGGTTGGCCACCAACCCTGGATCGGTCGCCTGGCCAGCCTGTTGATCGCTGGCAGCGAGATGGACTGGAACGTCAAGAAGGCTGGTATCTGGTGGCTCTACCGCCGCGTTCGCGAAGGCCAGGCCCAGACCGTGCTGCGCGCGGTCGCCAACCCCGACCTCGTGTGACACCTCACTGGCGTCACGGTAACGCCACGCAAAATTCATGTAACAGTCACGATTGACACGGTTTTGTCGCCGATCTGTCACGCTGCGTCTCTAGAATCGCCCCGAAATCTACCCTTGGGGATGCACGAATGCGAGACCTGCCAACGCCCACCCAGCCGTTGATCGACGCACTGCCCAGCCTGAATCTCGGCCAGGCCAACGCACGGAGGGGGCTTCCTCGCACACCGGATGCTGTTCCGACGCGTGACAAGCCTGTTCTGGCCGTTTCGTGGGCGCGCCATCAGGATGAAGTGACCGAAGCGCAGCGCCTGCGCTACAAGGTCTTTGCCGAAGAGATGGGCGCCCGCCTGCCCTCGGCCCATGCCGAACTGGACGTCGACATGTTCGACGCCGTGTGCGATCACCTGATCGTGCGCGACCAGAAGACACTGCGCGTGGTCGGCACCTATCGCGTATTGCGTCCGGACGCCGCCAAGCAGATCGGCTGCCTGTACTCGGAGTCCGAGTTCGATCTCGTCCGCCTGGCACACCTGCGACCGAAGATGGTCGAGCTGGGCCGTTCGTGCGTGCACCGCGATTACCGCTCGGGCAGCGTCATCATGGCGCTGTGGGCAGGCCTGGGCGAATACATGCAGCGCTACGGCTTCGAGTCGATGCTGGGCTGCGCGAGCGTATCAATGGGCGATGGCGGCCACTTTGCCGCCAGCCTGTATCGCAGCTTCGTCGACGATGGCTCGCTCGCGCCGATCGAATACCACGCCTTTCCGCGCGTTGCCCTGCCGGTTGAAGAGCTCAACCAGCGCCTCGAAGTTGAGCCGCCGGCGCTGGTCAAAGGCTACCTGCGCCTGGGAGCCCGCATCTGCGGCGCGCCGGCCTGGGACCCGGATTTCAATGTCGCCGACTTCCTCACGCTGCTGCGCCTGTCGGATATCAATCCGCGCTACGCACGCCACTTCCTGCGCGCCTGACGACAGCCCCGCAATGCAAAACGGCCCGGTCTTTCGAACCGGGCCGTTTGCTTGGCGCGTACACCGCGACGCCTACACGTACACCACCTTGTAGCGTCGACCGATGCGCTCCCATTCATCGGCTTCCTGGGCGAGGCTGTACTCGACCAGCGGATTCTGCTCGATCCATCGCTTGGGCAGTTCCACCTCGAAGCCGCCTTCGTTGAGTTCGCCCTCGCTGTGCCGTACGCGCAGGTCAGGCATCTGCATGGCACCACGCCGGCGGCACAGCACAAACGCCAGGCGCAGGCTGAACAGCATCCGCCAATCCAGGAACTTGCCACCGCCCGAGAGCTTGCCCAGCTTGCCTGCGTGCCCCAGCAACAGCGTCGCCAGCCGGGCCTGATCGGTCTTGGAAAAGCCGGGCATGTCCGCGTGGCTGGCGATGTACGCCGAGTGCTTGTGGTAGCCGCTGTGCGAGATGCTCATCCCGATCTCATGCAGGCTTGCAGCCCAACCAAGCAGCGCAATGTTGTCTTCGCGACGCTCATCGGGCGGATCGGGAAACTGCGACAGCAGCGATGTGGCCGCGTCCCGCACACGATGCGCCTGCGCACGGTCGACACCATAGCGGCGCATGAACTGCTCGATCGTCACCGTCCGCATATCCTCATGATGCGTCCGTCCAAGCAAGTCATAGAGCACGCCCAAGCGCAGCGCACCGTCGGTTACGTCCATGCGGTCGATGTCGAGTTCAGCAAACACCCCCAGCATGATCGACAGCCCGCCAGGCAGCACCGGAATGCGGTCGGCTTTCAGCCCGGTCATCTTCAGACGGTTGGTGTTCTCGGCCTTGATGAGCGCGCGCTTGAGGCGCTCCAGGCCCTCGCGCGTGATGCCGTGCTCGGTGCCCTTGTCATTGAAGCCATTGAGTTCGATCAGCTCGGCCAGCGCGCGGGCCGTGCCAGACGAACCGACCGCCTGATTCCAACCCGCCGTCCGGTATTGCTGCACGAGAATCTGGATCTCGCGACGCGCGGCCAACTCCGCCTGCTTCATCGCGTAATCGTCAACGCTGCCGTTCGGGAAAAAATGGCGGCTGTGCGATACGCAACCGATGTAGAGTGATTCCATCAGCTTGGGCTTGTAGCCATTGCCGATGATGAACTCGGTCGAACCACCGCCAATGTCGACCACCAGCCGGTTGCCCTGGCACGCAGGCGCATCATGCGACGCACCGAGATAGATCAAGCGTGCCTCTTCCCGGCCCGCGATCACTTCGATGGGGAAACCGAGTGCCGCTTCGGCCTCGATCAGAAATTCCTGCGCGTTCCTGGCCACGCGCAACGTGTTGGTGGCGACTGCCCGCACCTGTTCCGGAGCGAAGTCGCGCAGCCGATCACCAAAGCGGCGCAGTGCGTCGACACCGCGGCGGCGTGCCGGCTGGTCCAGGTATTTGTCTTGCGTGAGCCCGGCGGCAAGTCGCACCGGTTCACGCAGCGCATCGACCTGGAAAATCTGGCTGCTGCTTGCGCCATTGGCGGTGACGGTCTCGTCGACGCGGCCGATCATCAGCCGGAAGCTGTTGGAACCCATGTCGACAGCGGCCAGCAGACGGGGGGTGGGACTCATGAATGGAAACGGGTGAGGTGCAGAATCAAGGCGCGGGGCTATTGTCGTTCGAAACAATGCGCAACAAAATATGTCTCTAGTGTGTCCCGAACATGACAATTTTGATGTGTCACAAATTTGACACCTGATTATGAAAAAGTGGCCGGATCGTCATCCGTCTGAATGCAACATGTCCACATTGCCCGCTGGCGACCTGCTCAACCGCGAACTGGGCATCCTGGAATTCAATGCCCGCGTACTGGCACAAGCTGCCGACCCGGGTGTGCCACTGATGGAGCGGCTGAAGTTCGTCTGCATCGTGTCGAGCAATCTGGATGAGTTCTTTGAGATCCGCATCGCCGGGCTGAAGGAACAGATGCGCGACAACCCTTCGTCAATGACACCTGACGGGCTCTCGGTGCAGCAGGCGTTTGGTGTAGTGACGGAGCGCGTGAGGCAGCTGGTTGCGCAACAGTATGCCATGCTGCAGGACGAGATCCTGCCGCTGCTCGAGAAGGAAGGCGTCTTCTTCCATATGACGACCAACTGGAATGAAGCGCAGCGTGCCTGGTGCCGCAACTTCTTCCAGCACGAGCTCGTGCCGATTCTCACGCCGATGGCGCTGGACCCCGCGCACCCCTTCCCGCGCGTGCTCAACAAGAGCCTGAACTTCATCATCGAGCTCTCGGGCAAGGACGCCTTCGGCCGCGAGGCAGAGCTCGCCATCGTGCAGGCACCGCGTGCCCTGCCCCGCCTGGTGCAGATGCCACCGGAACTGTCGGGCTATCCGTATGGCTTCGTGCTGCTATCGTCGTTCATGCAGGGCTTTGTGCATGAACTGTTTCCGCAGATCGACGTGCATGGGTGCTACCAGTTCCGCGTGACGCGCAACTCGGACCTGTTTGTATCCGAAGACGAGATCACCGATCTGCGCGAGGCGCTGCAGGGCGAACTCTCGACGCGCCACTTTGGCGATGCGGTGCGCCTGGAGATTGCGCATGACACTTCGCCTGCGCTGGTCCGCCGCCTGCTCCAGGAGTTCGGCCTGACCGAGGCCGACTGCTATCGCGTCAAGGGACCGGTGAACCTCGTGCGGCTGCTGCAGGTGCCCGACATGGTCGACCGGCCCACGCTGAAGTACCCGCCGCACGCACCGGCAACGGTCAAATCGGTCGCGAACAGCTCAAGCGTGTTCGACGCCATCCGCCAGGGCGACATCCTGCTGCATCATCCGTACGAGAGCTTCACGCCCGTCCTCGAGCTGCTGCAGCAGGCCGCGCGCGACCCCGACGTGGTGGCCATCAAGCAGACCGTCTATCGCACCGGTAACGAATCGCCGGTCATGGAAGCACTGATCAAGGCAGCACTCAACGGCAAGGAAGTCACGGTGGTGGTCGAGCTGCTGGCGCGCTTTGACGAAGAAACGAACATCAACTGGGCGGATCAACTCGAATCCGCAGGCGCCCACGTGGTGTACGGCGTCGTAGGCCATAAATGCCATGCCAAGATGTTGCTGGTGGTGCGCCGCGAAGTCTCGGGCAAGGGCAAGACTGTGAAGCTGCGCCGCTATGCGCACCTGGGCACGGGCAATTACCACCCCAAGACCGCCCGCCTCTACACCGACTTCGGCCTGATGACGGCCAACGAGCAGATCTGCGAAGACGTGCACCATGTGTTCCAGTTGCTCACCGGCACGGGTGCGCAGGTCAAGCTGCACCATCTGTGGCATTCGCCGTTCACGATGCACGACAACCTTGTCGAGCATATCCGTGCCGAGGCACGCGCGGCCCGCTCGGGCAAACGTGCGCGCATCATCGGCAAGATGAACGCGCTGCTGGAGCCGACCATCATCGACGAGCTGTATAAGGCCTCACGTGCGGGCGTCAAGATCAATCTGATCGTACGCGGCGTCTGCGCGCTCAAACCGGGTGTGCCGGGGTTGTCGGAAAACATCAGCGTGCGCTCGATCGTCGGGCGCTTTCTTGAGCACCACCGCGTCTACTATTTCCACGCAGGCGGCGCGGAAGTGGCTTATCTGTC
>JAGWNU010000183.1 GCA_028871175.1 Burkholderiaceae bacterium
CATCAAAGGGCGCATCGCGGCGGACTTGCTGCGGCCGGGCGACAAGCTGCCGACGGAATCCGCATTGATGGAAGCGCTGGGCGTGAGCCGCACAGTGGTGCGCGAAGCCATTTCCCGGCTGCAAGCCAAGGGGTTGATCGAAACACGCCATGGCATCGGCAGCTTTGTACTGCCACCCCGGGCTGACAACAGCATCCCACTCGGCGACGCTTCTACGTTGCACGATATCCTTTCGATGCTCGAACTGCGTGTCGCGATCGAAACCGAGTGCGCGGGGCTGGCCGCACTGCGCATTTCACCAGCGGGTATCGACGCCGTGCGCGCCGCACTCGAGGCCATCGAGCAAGATCAGGCGGATGGCAACGACAGCGCCCCATCCGATCTGCTGTTTCACCTGAGCATTGCGCGAGCAACCGGCAACGAACACTTCGTGGGCGCGCTTGCGCAATTGGGCAGGACTCTCATTCCGCGCACACGGATGAACCTCTCGCAGGTGGGCTACCTGAATGCGCCGGAATTGCGCGCCACCGTCAATCGCGAGCACCACAGCATCTTCGAAGCCATCGCCCGTAAGGACCCGGAAGCCGCCCGCGCAGCCATGCGCATGCACCTGTCAAACAGCCGCGAACGGCTGCGCCGCGCACAAGAAGCGGTCGACAGCCAGACCACTCGACCCGCCGGCTGATCGCCTGGAAAACACACTCGATGTTGTATGACGTCTGATCGCGCGGAGGCATCTGCTGCGTGCGTCTGGCGAATCCGGGCCCCCTTGATAATGGTTTGCAGTCTTCGGCCGCCAGCCGCCTAACCTGAGCATGCACCGACCCCTCGTGGGTGCGCTCCGGCCGCGGAAGAGAGAGCCGCGGCCTTCTTGGCCCTGATACTGCCTTACCGAGTATCAGGGCGTTTCTTTTGGCAATGACACCCCGCCCTCTTTTGCCGCGAACAAAGAAAAACGCCCCGAATTTCGGGGCGTTCCATCTTGCGTGAGTCCGAAGGGATCAGGCGGCTTCACTCTCCACGACACGCTCCAGGCAAAAGCCCTGCCCGTAGATGGCGCGCAGACGCAGGCCATTCTCGGCGCCCAACTGAAGCTTCTTGCGCAACCGGGAGACATGCGTGTCCAGCGTACGCGAGTAGGGGCTCAGCTCACGACCCCAGAGTGCCAGTTCGATATCGGCGCGGGAAAGCACACGCCCCGCATTGGCAAACAGCAGCAACGCCAACTCGAACTCGCGGGCGTGCACGGACACGGCCATGTCGCGCACGCGGATCGACCGGTTCTGCCGGTCGATGGAGTAGGCGCCCAACTGGATTTCGGACACACGGACCGCTCGGCTCACGGCAAAGCGGCGGATCAGCGCGTCGAGCCTGGCCAGCAGTTCCGGCGGGCGAATCTCGCCCTGGAAGCACAGGTCGGCGCCGTGGTTGAGCGCGTCGGCCGTCTCGGTATCGGCCTGCCCATCGCCAAGATAGATAATCGCGAGGCTGGGCCCAACGCGCTCACGCACGTGGCGCACCAGCGAAAGGCCAGGCATGTCGTGCGCGTGCGAGCCCACCATCAGCAGGTTGATCCCGTGCAGGTCGATCGCCTCGAATACCTGACGGGAAAGAAACAGCGGCACGCATTCAAAACGCGTTGGCTGCAGCGCGGAGTGGATCGCCTGCTGGCGAGTGATATGCGTGTCGATCAGGCCGATTTTCATGGCTCAGTGTCTTGGATGTCCGTGCGTGGCGCGATCAGTTCGAGATCTCGATCGGGTGTTTCACCCGCGTATGTCGCGCCAGTCGGCCAATGCACTGTAGGGCCATCACGGCCCGCGATTGCAAATGATTGAAAAGGAAGCGCGGCGCGAGCCACGCGGCGCCGCACGCATCGGCGGCCCGGCGCTCAAGCGTCGTCGTGATGCCGCCCGCGAGGCAGCCAGACAGTGAATGTGGACCCCAGGCCGGGCGCGCTCTGCACTGCAATGCGTCCGCCGTGCCGGTCGACCACCGTCTTCACGAAGACAAGCCCCAGCCCGCTTCCCGCCGGTGCATTGGCCTCGCCCTCGTGCAGGCGGTGGAACGGCTGGAAGAGCCGTGGCTGATCTGCCAACGCAATGCCGGGGCCCTGATCGGCTACCGCCACCGTAAACATCGCGTCGTCGACTCCCACCGACACACTGACCAGCGCCCCCGAGGCGCTGAACTTGATGGCGTTGTTGAGCAGATTCACCAGTGCGCGCACGAGCAAGTGAGGATCTCCTTGCACATGCGCCTCGATGTCGGCCACGATGCGCACCTCCACCTGGTGGCGTTTGGCTAGCGCCCACACTTCATCCGCGGCGTCTAGAACCAGCCCCACCAAGTCGACATCCTGAAGCTTGAGCGCTTGCGATTCCGCTCGTGCCAGGTCGATGAAGGCATCCGCCAGCTCCAGTGTGCGCGACGACAGCTGTTCGATTCGCGAGAGCAGTGCCTCACGGTCCAGCGCGCGCGAGGCGTCCCGCTGCAATTGGATAAGCGCCAGAATCGCACTCTGGGGCGAGCGCATGTCGTGGGAGATGAAGCGCAGCGCCTGCTCGCGGTGCCGCTCTGCCTGGCGCACCGCCGTGATGTCGGCAAAACTGACGATGATGTCGACGGGGCGACCCGCGTTGTCGCGCAAGGCGGCGGCATGCATGAGCATCGAGCGGCCGTCGCGCGCATGCAGCTCGACCGGTTCCAACCCGGCGTCAGGTTCCGCCTGCCAACGTGCCCAGTAGCGTTCACCCGCGGCAGGGTCAGCGAAGGCGCGCGCCAGCAGCGTTGGCAAGTCACGCAAGGCGGCGGCGCGATTCTGACCAGGCGTGTTCTGCTGACCCACCAGCTCCGCGCTGCGTCCGTTCGCCAGCCGGATGGCGCCATCCAGCGTGCAGATGACGGTGGCATCGGGCAGGCTCTCCAGCGCATCGGCCAGGAAACGACGCAGGCCGCGTAGCCTGTCGGTGAGCGATGCGACGGCATTCATGTGTGCGCCGAGCGTCGGGCCAGTACTGGCCAGCGGTGCTGTGTCCGCCAGCACACCGGGTTCACGCGCAAGGCGCTGCATCTCATCGCGCAGAAAGCGCAGCGCGGTTTCCTGCTGGCGCCAGCTCCAGAGCGGGTACAGGACCAGCGGCCCTACCAGTGCGGCGAAAGGTGGCAGCCAGCGGTGGCTCAGCACCAAAGCCCCGATTGCTCCGAGCAGCACCAACGCCGCGCCCGCCAGCGCCACAGCGAGCGCCATGCGCGGCGTGAGCCAACGCACCGCGTACGCCGTCAGCAGCAATGGCAGCAGCGTCATTGCCCAGAACCACGCTGATGACAACGGCAGGATGGCCGTCCCGTCGAGCACCGTCTGCGTGGCATTGGCCAGCACTTCCACACCGCTCATCGTGCGCGAAGTGGGCGTCGCGAAAATATCCGACACACCCGACGCGGTCGCCCCGATCAGCACCAGCTTGCCGGCAAACGCGTCGGGCGCCACGCGGCCAGTGAGCACATCCACGGCCGGCACATGCCTGAACGTCCCTGCCGGCCCCGCGAAGTCCAGGCGGACAAATCCCCTGCGCATCCAGCCCTCGGTGTCGGCTTGCGCATCGCCATCGCTTGGCAATGAACGAGGCGGCCGTGCTGCCTGACGCGCCAGTTGCACGGCCAGATGATCGAGCATGTGGCCAGGTGGCCCTTCCTCCAGATCGACGCCTCGTACGACGCTATCGGCGTCGGATGCGGCATTGATGTGCGCAACGGCAGCTTCGATACCAAGAAACGGGTAGTGATAGACGCGCCCTTGCCCCGTGCGCTCCGGCAGAGCGGGCAACACGACGTGTCCTGCTCGCGCAATGGCTGCCGCCAACGCACGATCGCTGTCCTGGTGCGCGAGATCGGGTTCGATGAACAGAATGTCGACGCCAATGCCACGAGGCCGCGCTTGCCCCACCCGCCCAATCAGGTCAGCCAGGCGGCTACGAGGCCAAGGCCACCGGCCCACTGCGTCGAGGCTCTGATCGTCAATCGCAACGATGACGATGTCGTCGCGCGGGGCATGCCCGTTCAGCGTCACGACGGTGTCGTACACCATCGCATCCAGCCGCGCCACCACGTCCCAGCGCACTGCGCCGATGGTGAGCAGCGTAGCCAGCGCCACCAACACACCCCACTCCACCAGCGAGCGGAGCGCGGCATGCCGGGCGGCCGGCGTGGCCAGCGCCGGGTCAGCGCAGGCGTGGTCCTTGGGACCCATCATCAAGCAACAGGTTGCCGCCGCCGCTCTGCACAGGGCTGCGCGCTGAATCGCCGACGAAGGCGCCAATATCAATACGCTGCGGTCCGGAATAGACGACGTCCGCCGCGTCGCCCAGATCCACGCCGGTACGGATGTAATACCTGCCGGCCGGCGGCTGCGGAATGGCGGCTTCGCTGCGATTGCTGACGATGTCGACGAGGGGCTTTGCGAAGCTGGGTTCGCTGGCCAGTTGCAGCCGAGTACGCGCGCCGGCGGCCGTCAATTCGGGCGCCAGTTCGGGCCAGTGGGTGTGCAGCATGCCGTCGTTGCCGCCATCGGCGGTAGCTGGCGGCGCTGCGTCGGCCGGTATGTCGAGCGTGCGAAAGCGCAGTGCGTCGCTCCACGGGCCGGTCTTGCCGCCATCCGCCACCGAGCGCACGCGCCACCACCAGGTGCCGGCGCCCAACGTCTTGGTCATGCGCACCGCCTCCCCGTGCTGCTGGATGATCGGTGACGCGAAACTCTGCGCGCCGGCGACCTGCACGTCATAGCTGCGTGCATCGGACACAGCACCCCACGCAAACGCCACCCCGCCGCTGCGGTAAGTCTTGCCGCTGGCAGGCTGGATCGGATACGGCGGCTCGGGGTGCAAGCGCACGGTAAAGGGCCGCGTGGCCGAGACGCTGGTCAAGCCGAGTGCGTCGACACTCTGCACCACCAGGGTGTAATCGCCGTCCTCATTGCCACACAGCGTCGCGCCGGGAGTCGCGCCCAGTTGGTAGGCGCTCAGTTCGGTCAATGCGGCATCGCGCGCGACTGCCGCGCGGTATGAAACGGCACCTTTGACCGGTTGCCAGGTCGCCCGGAAGCACGGCGTCTGCACAAGCTCGGGAACGGCGTCGAGCCTGGGTGCACGCGGCAGCGCCACACGCCTGATGCGCCCGCCTGACACCTGCACGCCGAAACCGGCCTCGACAGACTGCGTCTGCCCCCCTCCCCTTGCGGCAACGCTCCCCTCCAGCACCGAACTCGTCGATGCACCCGCGCTCGCCTGCACGCGGAATCGCGTGCCGCGCACGCCGGTCACGAGCGCGGGGGTGGAAATCTCGTAGCGGCCCACACCGCGCTTTCGCGGCGACACATCCGATTCAGCCTCGCCCTGCTTGACGTGCAGCCGCACATCGATCAGCCCCGCTCGCGCAAAAGCACGCACACGCGTGAGCGCGACACGGCTACCGGGAGGCACACTCACGCGCGTGCCATCGTCAAATGCAAGCGTCACGACGCCTTTGTCGCCCGTGTCGATCTGTGCGTCTTCTGCGAGCGTCATGCCAACCTGCAGCGGCTTGCCGTCCGCTGTGGTGGCATCGCGCGCAAACACGACACGCACCGCCGCGGGCACCACGGGAATCCGGTTGAAAGGAATGCGCAGCACGGATCCAGGCTGCAGGCGATAAGGGTTCGCAACGCGGTTGCGCTGCCGCAGCAGGCGCCAGCCCTCCGCGCTGTCCATGTAGCGGCCAGCGAGGCTGATCAGCGTGTCACCCGGCTGGACGTGGTAGAGAAAATCTGTCCCGTCGGCGCCGGAAGGCTGCGCTGTCGCGAACTGTGCGGCACCGCCAAAAAGAACGAACGCGCCGAACCACGCGGCGCGCCGCATCCGATCACCCGTTGTTGCGTCAGCTTGCTTCACCGTCTTCCTGGGTGGTTTCCAGCCGATAGCCATGCGAATACACCGAAACCAGCCGCACGCCGTTCTTCTGGTTGAGATCCAATTTCAGCCGAAGCTTGGAGATATGCGTGGCCAGCGTGCGTGAATCCGGGCCGATGCTGCGGCCCCAGACGGCGTGCTCGATCAACTCACGCGGCACGAGCTTGCCGACATTGCGAAAGAGATACAGCGCCAGATCAAACTCGCGCGGCGACAGTTCGACCTGCAGACCGTGCAGCGCCAGAGCGCGTCCCACCGGATCGACCGCGTAGGGGCCGACGCAGATGCGCTCCAGCGACTCGTTCGTGCGCGGCGCTGCGCGGCGCAAGAGCGCGCCCACGCGCGCCACGAGTTCGGCGCGGCGCACCGGCTTGATGACGTAATCGTCGGCGCCGGCAGCCAGCCCTCGCACCACATCGTCTTCCAGCGAGCGATTGGTCAGAAACAGCACGGGCAGTGCCGGTCCGACGGTCTGCCGCACCCAGCTCACCAGCTGGATACCGCTGATATCGGGCAACTGCCAGTCAAGCAACAGCAGGTCGAACGTCCGATCCCGCAATGCCTTCACAAAGGCGTCCCCGTTACTGAAACACTCGCATTCGTATCCGGACGCTGTCAGGATCTCGCGAATCAACTCCGACTGCGCCTGATTGTCTTCCACTGAGGCAATTCGTATCGCCATCTGGACTGCCCTTTCGCCGTTTCGGGTCGGGCCGCATGGTCAATACTGGCCACCGCTCCCGGGGGACGCCGGCGCGCTCCCTTTATCGTTGTCATCAAATCCTAGGCCGGCGCATCTTCATCCGATCACCCGCCGCCTCCGGTACGGCACCGACGCCCGCACACGACCGAATCCACGGCTTGCGACCGACTTGAGCCCAAGTCATCCTAAAAGGCGAATCCCGCCATACTGCAAACAATTGTGAAAAGCGAAGCGCCCTACTGGGGATTGATGCCGTTCTATCATTTTTTATGATGTCTGAACAAGGCGATTGTGCGCGGGCAGAGGAACAAGATCCATCGCCCATGCCCCCATCCTTTGGTAACTGTGCGCAGACTCTCGCGCAGCCTCACTCTGTAGTCGCGCATTTTCGCAAGAAACACCGCCGCAGACTGATGAGCTGACAAGGTTCGCTAAAGTGAGCAATGCGTACACGTGCCGTGCGGCATACTTGCGTAAGCGGATGATATTGAATTCCGAAATCGACAAGACGGTGGGCCAACGCAGAAAACAAAAAGCCCCGAACAAGTCGGGGCTTTTTTGCATTCTGGAGGCGGAGGCCGGAATCGAACCGGCGTACACGGCT
>JAGWNU010000184.1 GCA_028871175.1 Burkholderiaceae bacterium
CGCCGCGCGCGATGCGCTATTCCGCAAGATGGTCGATGAAGCCTACGAGCGCGGGCGCGCGCTGAACATGGCCAGCTATCTGGAGATCGACGCCGTCATCGACCCCGCCGACACGCGCCGCTGGCTGTTGCGCGGACTGCAATCGGCACCCCCGGCACCGCCGCGCCACACGCGTGACCCGGCTGGGCGCCGCTTCATCGACACGTGGTAACCACAGCACAAGGAGGAGACATGCCCGCATCGATCCGCTCTGCCCGTCCGTTGTCCGCGCTTGTCATTGCGGCCGCCGTGCTCGCCGCGCCGCTGGCCCAGGCCTCGGACCCGGCACCGATCAAGGTGGCGTTCATCGATCAGTTGAGCGGGCCGCTGTCGAATGTGGGCGAACAGTTCCTGGCGAACCTCAAACTCGCGGTGGAGGATGCGAATGCGCAGCCGCAGGGTGTGCTGAACGGGGCGCGCTACGAGCTCTCGACCTACGACAACAAACTGTCCGCGCAAGACAGCCTGTCGGCGCTGCAGAGTGCCATCGATGCCGGCGCCAAGGTGGTCTTTACCGGAGGGTCGGGCTCCTCGGTCGTGGCCGCCATGGTAGACGCCGCGACCAAGCACAACGAGCGCAATCCCGAGCAGCGCGTGTTGATCATCAACTATGCCTCGATCGATCCGGACCTGACCGGCGCGCACTGCAGCTTCTGGCACTTCGCCACCGAGGCCAACACGGCCATGAAGATGCGCGCGCTGGCCAACTTCGTGAAGACGCAGTCCGACATCCATCAGGTGTATTCGCTGAACCAGGATTACGCACACGGCCGGCTGTGGGCGTCACTGGGCAAACAGATGATTTCAGCAGCGCGGCCGGATGTGCGGTTCACGGGCGAAACCCTGCACCCGATCGGCAAGGTGAAGGATTTCGCGCCCTACGTATCCAAGGCCAAGGCGACCGGCGCGGACACGATCCTCACAGGCAACTGGGGGCAGGATCTGAACCTGCTCATCAAGGCAGCCGGTGACATGGGCTACGACGTGCGTTACCTCAACCACAGCGGCGCTGGCGCGCCCGGCACCGTGCTGGCAGTGTCGCAGGCCAAGCTCGGCAAGGTGACGTGGGTGTCGGAATGGACACCCGGCAATGGCAACGCGCAACTGATGCAGATGGATGCGCGCGTGCGCCAGACGCCGGCCGGCGAGCATTTCGCGCCTCGCACCATTCTGTCGGTCGAACTCCTGACGGATGCCATCCGCAAGGCCAATTCCACCGACCCGCTCAAGATAGCCCTGGCGCTGGAGGGCATGCAGAAGCAAAGCTTCCTCGGCGAGGTCACGATGCGTAAGACCGACCACCAATTACTGCTACCCCAGGTCGTCTCGACCATCGCACCGGTGGACGGCAAGGCAGTCAAGGTCGGCTACGACGGCACGCAGTGGGGCCACAAGACCGAAAGCACGACCTCGGCCAAAGACCTGGACCTGCCGACCCTATGCAGAATGAAGCGGCCGGCAGGGGCATGACGCTTCAGTCCGTCCGGTCCGTGCGCAGCGGGCCATACTCGATCGGCACCCAGGCGAAAGCCTTGCCGTCCTGCCGCACATGGCCGAGACCCGGGAACGGCAGGTGGGCGCCCGCTACCCAGAGCTTGTCGTGCGCCGCCTCCGCAAACAGCTTGCGGCGCGTGGCAACTGCCTGTTTCTGATCGACGTCGTATTCGAAGGCGACTTCCGGATGCTGGAACTGCACCGCATGGCTGTGCACGATGTCGCCCCACACAAGCAGGCTGTGGCCCTTGGAGGCCACGAGGTAGCCGCTGTGCCCCGGCGTATGGCCATTGGCCACCACGGAACGCACGCCTGGCACGACTTCATCGCCGGGCTTGAATCGCTGCAGCTTGCCCGCGGCAGCGTACGGTGCCACGGCGTCGCGTGCCATCTTGAAGAACGGCTGCATGTCCTTCGGCTTGGCTGCGGCAACGGTCTCGCTCAGCCAGAAGTCGGCTTCCGGCGCCGCCACATAGACTTGCGCATTCGGAAACGCCGGCTGGCCCTGCGGCGTCAGCAGTCCGCAGGCGTGGTCGGGGTGCAGGTGGGTCAGCAACACGACGTCGATCTGCTCGGGCTGATAGCCCGAGGCGCGCACGTTGCCCTGCAAGCCGCCCATGGTCGGCCCGAAGCACGTGCCCGAGCCCGTATCGACCAGGATGCGCTGGCTGCCCGTGTCGATCAGGTAACCGTTCACAGCCGTCTGCATGCCTGGCGTGGACGACACAAACATGCGGGCGAGCAGGCGCTGCACCGATTGCGCACTCATGCCAACGAGCGTCTTGGCCGGCAGGTCGACATAGCCGTCGTACAGCGCAGTGACCACGTCATCGCCCAAGGCCATGCGGTAATAACCTGGCACCTGCGTGCGCTGCTGCGTGGCTGCCGGTGCAGGCGTGGCGGCGAAGTCCGCGGCTTGGGCGTGACCATGCACCATGGATGCGGCCAACGCGATGGAACAGGCGATCCGTTGAATGGCAGGGGTGTAGCGCAAACGCATGACTTGGCTCCTGAACAGAGTGACCGCTGCCCCGTTGCAGCGGCGGGAGTCGGGATCATGCCACGTCCAATTCACATCCGTTGACGCCAATGGCGACAGGGCTATTGCCCAACGACGAGATGGCGCCCGAACGTCACACGGCGCGCGCCGGTTCCCGCCGTCGTGCCGCGCCCATTCAGCCAGGCATGGACAACCGATGCCCCGCTAAAACCTGTACGACACCCCGACGAAGGTGATGATCGGATTGGCTTTCAGCGTGGTCTTGCTCGTGGCGAGCGTCGTCCCATCTGCCGCCTTGATGACGGTCGCGGCCTCGGTCTTGAGCGGGAGGTACGACACCGTCGCCGTCAATGACCACCGCGCGTTGATCGCGTAGCTCGCGCCCAGGTTGAAGATCGGTGCGAACGACGACGACGATTTTCCCTCCACATACGTTGGCCCTGGCTTGCCCGCCCCTGCCGCCAGCACGCTGCCCAGTTCGCGGTTCACTGCCGCTGCAAAATTGCGGTTCAGCTCGATGTTGGTAAAGAAGCTATAGACCACCCCCGCGCCCACGAACGGCCGGAACGTCGATTGAGCGTGCCCAAAGTAGTACTGCAGGATGATCCCGGGGCTCCACTGGCGTGCCTTCCGAACGGCGGGTTGATTGGACGGGTCGTCGAGATCGACGTGCCCGAACGCGCCGGCCGGCCCGGGCGCGCGGATCACGCCATGGCCAGTGAGCTTGAACTCGGGCGGCACGCCGGCGATGGTGGTCAACGCGACGTTGTCGGTGAAGAAATGAGTGAGCGTCAATCCGAGCGTATCGGCATTGTTCACCGTCAGGCCGCTATTGGGTGACGTGAAGCTGCCGGGCAGGCGCAGCGGATCATTGATTGGCGCATTGATCACGCTGGTGGTCAGGTTGTTGCTCGAGTCCTGCGGCATGATGTGGAACCAGCCCACCGTCGCCACGTTGTCCCCTGCCTGCTGCGCCATGGCGCTCGCGGATGCGCAGGCCGCCACCAATGCGACAGTCAGATTCTTCATGATGCGTCCTCCTGTTGTTCTGAGCGGAGCGCGACCGTCTGTGCCGCGCTCCGTGGCGTGTGATTCCGGAAACGTCACTGCACGAAGGCGCCCACGGTGAAGTAGGGGTTCTTCGTGTCGCTCATATCCAGAAAGCCGAAGGTCTTGCCGGTGAAGATCAGCTTGCCGGTCGGGGCGGAGCCTGCGGCTGCGCTCGTCTGCGTGGTGCGGATCACGCCCGCTACCGTTTGCGTAAAGTCCAGATTCAGCGGACGCGTCAGCGCCACCTGCGAAGCGTTGAATGGATCAAGCATCGTGGCCTGCGCACCTACGAGCGCGGTGGCGCGGTAGTTGAACGTGCTGTCCACGCCCGTGTACTCGCCATCCTGCGAGCCCTGCGCAATGTTGGTCGCGGGGGCAAGGAACGAGATACCGGACTCGTCATCGGCCACCGGGGGCCCGGCAGTCAGATCGGAGTTGGCCGCGCCCACGCGGATGAAGATGGGAACGAGCTGGCCATACAGCTTGCCGACGATCAGCACGCCCTTGCCCGCCTTGGCGGGATCGAGCGACGAGACCGTCGCCGGCACCTGCGGTTGATAGTTGATCGTGGTAAAGGCGGGCGCATCGGCGCGCAGCGTGAGCTTCTGGTTGACCGTCGCGCTCGAGGTCAGGCAGGCGCCACCGTTCTTCACGCCCAAGTTGTCGCACTCGGTATAGGTGCCGTCCGCGTTGATGGTGAAACGCGCATCGACCGCCTGCTGTGAAAAATTCTGCGAAGGCACCTGGTGGTAGCCCAGCTGGTTGTAGTTGCCCGCGATCCTGCTCAGATCGGTCTCGGTATTCGAGAAGCTGATGAACGGGTAATACGGGAACGTGGTCTGCGGAATCTTGCCCACGCCGACAATGCCGTCGAACTGGATCGTCGCCCCGGGTATCGTGCCGCCCAGCACGCCCTGCCCCAGGAAGAACCGCGCCGGACGGCTCGGATCAAGGCTTGCATTGTTCAAGCGGAACGCGCACTGGTTCAGCTTCTCGGTCGGCAGCGCCGTCTCTTGCGTGAGGGTGCCGGTCTGCACGTTGTTGGGCGCCGTATCGCGCGTCGGCGCAACAGTGCCCGTCTTGACGGGAATCGGCGAGGCCAGATACGTAATCTGGTACGTCATCTTCGTCGTATCGAGCTGCACCTTCACGAGTTCGCCCGAACCCGACCCGCCGGTGAATACCGTGTTGTAGTCGATGGCCTGCGGACACAGGCGCTGGATCACCGGGGGCGGCGGATCATCGCCACCGCCACATGCCGTTACGATCGGCGCGCACGCGAGCGCCACCAGCCATTTACGCCATTGCATTTGCGTCTGCTCCTGGTTGTTGTTCCGAGGTGGCGGCGCACACATCGCGCAGGCCGCCGCCGGATGGGGTTGCATCGATGCGCGCGTCACTGGACGAAGGCGCCGACCGTGAAGAAAGGGTTGTATTTGTTGTTGTTCATGAGCATTGCGTACACATTGCCCACCTTGACGGCCACGCCTGTGTCGCCGGCCTTGAACAGCGCAACGTTGCCGCTGGCGCCCTGCGCGTTGAAGTCGTTCTGCGCCGTCACGATCAACTTGCCCGGCGAGGCCTGCGTGTAGTCGAGCCCGAACTGCGCCGTCACATGCGAAGTCAGCGGGTTGATGAAGGCCGCCGTGCCGTTCTGGAACAGCGTGGAGGTGTAGTTGGCGGCCAGCGTCGACACGGCCGTGCCGTCGCTGCAGTTGCCGGCGTTGGCGTGGAAGAAGCCGCCGCTGAAGGAGCCCGACAGTTCCGGGTGATCGATCGTCGCGTTCAAGCCGTTGCCGCTGGCAGGCGCGCCGCTCGGGCCGTTGTTGGTGACCACGCCGCACGCCGAGCCGCTGGTCGCACCAACATAGCCGCCCTTGAGCGCGTTAGCGGGGATGGCCGTGGCGGGCGAGAGGATCGAGATACCGATCTGGTCATCCGCCACCGAAGCCAACAGGTTGGTGGCATCGCTATGCGAGTAGCCGACACGGATCACCACCGGCACCACCTGCCCGTTGAGCTTGCCGGCAATCAGAATGCCCTTGGCCTGGCTCGGCGCCAGCAGCACCAGCGGCGAGACCTGACCCACATACGGATACGGCACGCTGCTGCTGGTCGGGTTGCTGACGAACACGTTGTCCTGCGAGCCATCGGCGTTCTGACGCAGCGTCCACGGCGTGCCCGTCGTGTGGCACGAATAGTCGATGCCTTCCGCCGTACACGTGCCGTCGGCATTCAACGTTTGCGTCCAGTTGACGGCGTCGGGTTGCCAGCCTTGCGGCGCCGAGGTCTGGTTGCCCGACCCCGTGGGGGTGACATGCACGCCAACCTGGTTGTAGCGCCCCGCCACCTGCGAGAAATCGGTCACCGTCTCGGAGAAGCCCAGGAACGGATAGAAATCAAACGTCCGCGACGGCACCGCGCCAATCACGACGCCGGGAATCGGCTGGATGCCGTCGAACTGGATGGTCGCGCCGGGAATGCCGCCCCCCACGATGCCCTGACCGACAAACAGCATCGGCGGGTCCTGCGGATTGACGGTAATGGCATAACTGTTGTCATCTGTCTTGCCCGACTGCAGCACGAAGGCGCAGCGGTTCTGCTCGGGTGTCGGCAGGTTGGTCGGATGGACAAAGCTGCCGTTGATCGTCAGGCCCTTGCGCGTCGTATTGATCTGCCCCGCCGAGGTCGGCACCGACGACTCAAGGAACTGCATCTGGTACGTGTTCTTGCTCGTATCAAACCTGACCTTGATGTACTCGCCACTACCCGAACCACCGGTGTAGGTGGTCGTGTAATCAAGCGACGCCGGGCACAGGCTGGTCGGCGTACTCGGCGTCGTGTTTGCCCCGCTCGGAGGGCAGGAACTGCCCGAGCATTGAGCGACGTCCGAAGCGCCGGGATCGTCCGCCCCGCCACATCCGCCAATCAAGGATGCGGCGAGTAGGCAACTGATTGCCACGGCAATAACAAGATGACGTTGACCACCCATGGTTCCCTCCTTGGGTTGTGAGACGTGGTGTGTTTTTCGCCGGAGAACACCGGCTGTATTCCGGCCTGCCTGTTACGGTCGACAGCGGACGGCCCGCCCGCTCAACAGATCGATCTGCGCATCACATCAGCAGGCGCAACAAACACCTGCGAGTGCGACTCGCGCGGCAGCCGATTCGGTGCGTGCCGAAGTAAGAACAAAATCCGGGAAACGATAGCTAGCGGGAGCGATTGGACGCGCCGCGATGACGATGACGCGCATGGGCACGCGCGAGGGAGAAATACTGAAAGGGCCCGTTTTCAATGCGTAGCATCCTATATCTCCGAAGGGTACGCTACTGACTATTAACTTATTGTTATGGGCGACACTATGGTCCGCGCAGAGCATGAAGTAAATAGAGATTTCATTCAAAACAAAATCTGCGACAGCCCGCGCAAACCGATATGGCGTGGCCTGGCGGTATTTCAAACAAGAGAAGGCTTTCTTTTCGTTTGAAGTGTTTTAAACCCATCCCCTGAACGTGGGGAAAATGTCTGCAAGGTGTGACATGGATTCGATTATTTCCAAACGTTATTAATTCGCAGGAAATATCGGTCAGCAAAAAACAGACCTGCGAAGGATTCGCGGCCCGAAATAGCGGGGGAGCTTCTGCGGAAGCGTTAACG
>JAGWNU010000185.1 GCA_028871175.1 Burkholderiaceae bacterium
ATGCAAACAGCACTCCTGAAGCCCAAAATTATTGCGGTTGAGCCGCTTGGCGATCATCACGCGAAGGTCGTCATGGAACCGTTCGAGCGCGGCTACGGCCATACGCTCGGTAACGCGCTGCGCCGCGTGCTGCTGTCGTCGATGGTTGGCTACGCGCCGACCGAAGTCACGATCGCTGGGGTCGTCCACGAATACTCCACCATCGACGGCGTGCAGGAAGACGTCGTCAATCTGTTGCTGAACCTGAAGGGCGTGGTGTTCAAGCTGCACAATCGTGATGAAGTCACGGTGTCGCTGCGCAAGGAAGGTGAGGGCGTGGTGACCGCCGCCGATATCGAGCTGCCGCACGATGTCGAGATCATCAATCCGGGTCACGTGATCGCCAACCTGTCGTCCGGCGGCAAGCTGGATCTGCAGCTGAAGGTCGAGCAAGGCCGCGGCTACGTGCCGGGCAACGTGCGCAAGTTCGGCGATGAGTCGAGCAAGGTCATTGGCCGCATCGTGCTGGACGCGTCGTTCGCACCGGTGCGCCGTGTGTCGTACGCGGTGGAGTCTGCACGTGTGGAGCAGCGTACCGACCTCGACAAGCTGGTGATGAACATCGAGACCAACGGCGTGATCTCGCCGGAGGAAGCGATTCGTCAGTCGGCGCGTATCCTGGTTGACCAGCTATCGGTGTTCGCCGCGCTGGAAGGCACCGAGAGCGCCGCCGAGGCCGCGGCCGCCCGCGCACCGCAGATCGATCCGATCCTGCTGCGCCCGGTCGACGATCTGGAACTGACGGTGCGTTCGGCCAACTGCCTGAAGGCCGAGAACATCTATTACATCGGCGACCTGATTCAGCGGACCGAGAACGAACTGCTCAAGACCCCGAACCTGGGTCGCAAGTCGCTCAACGAGATCAAGGAAGTCCTCGCTTCGCGTGGCCTGACGCTCGGCATGAAGCTCGAGAACTGGCCGCCCGCGGGTCTCGAGAAGTAAATCGTCATCGTCGGCCGGTGCGTGAGCATCGGCCGGTTTTCCCGCCACCGCCGTTTTGGGTGGCTTATTGTTAAGGCTACCGGCCCGCGCCACGCAGCGTTGTATACGCGGCGGCGATAGAAGAGCTGGTCAAACACACTTAAGAAGGAATCATCATGCGTCACCGTCATGGTTTGCGGAAACTGAACCGCACCTCGTCGCACCGTCTCGCGATGCTGCGCAACATGTCCAACTCGCTGCTGCAGCACGAGCTGATCAAGACCACCCTGCCGAAGGCCAAGGAGCTGCGCAAGGTCGTCGAGCCGCTGATCACGCTGGCCAAGAAGGACACCGTCGCCAATCGCCGTCTGGCATTCGCCCGCCTGCGTGACCGCGACATGGTCACCAAGCTGTTCACCGAACTGGGCCCGCGCTTCGCGACCCGTCCGGGCGGCTACACCCGTATCCTGAAGTTCGGCTTCCGTCAGGGCGACAATGCGCCGATGGCGCTGGTCGAGTTGCTCGACCGCCCGGAAGTTGCCGAGGCCGTGGACGCCGAAGCCGCAGCCGAGTAAGCCACGTTGCGGGTTGGTGCTGGTGCGGCATCGCGTCGCGCCGGCTGGCCCAAGAAGAGCGGGTTTTCGCTCGCATTACAATGAAGCCAGGAGTCGCATCCTGGCTTTTTTGTTGCCTGTGCGTGGCCTTGCGGCCTCACCGCGCGTCCTTGTGGAGTTTGCATGCCCGCTGGAACCGATGTGTTACTGGTCCTGACCACTATGCCCGATGGTGAAAGCGCGGACCATGTGATCAAGATTGTGTTGGAATCTCGTGCGGCCGCGTGTGTCAATCGCTTGCCGGCGTGCGTATCGACCTACTGGTGGAAGGGCGCGATCGAGCAGGCGACAGAGGTTCCACTGCTCATCAAGACAACGCGTGCGTCGTATCCCATGCTGGAAGCGGCGCTGCGTAAGGCGCACCCGTACGAGGTGCCCGAGATCATCGCCATTCCGCTGGCGGCAGGGTTGCCCGCCTATCTCGCATGGGTGTCAGGCGAAACGCGCCCGCTTTCCGTATGAAGTCCGACAGTCGTTGATATGACCTTCCTTTCGTTTCCGTCCTTGCGTCGCGTACTGCAGTTGCTGATGCTGCTGGCCGCCGTGGCGATTCTGCATGCCCCCGCACACGCTGATGACGATTTTCTGCCGCCAGAGCAGGCGTTTCGATTCACGGCGGCACAGGTGGACGGCCAGACCGTGGAGGTCAAGTTCGCCATCGCTGACGGGTACTACATGTATCGCGAGCGGCTGATCGTGGCAGCGGATCCCGCAACAATCACGTTCGCGCCGCTGGAACTGCCGGCGGGCAAGGTCAAGTTCGACGAGACCTTCAACAAGAACGTCGAGACGTATCGCCATGAACTGGTCTTTCGCGTGAAGGCGCAGAACGCATCCACGCCATTTACGCTGGTCGTCACTTCCCAGGGCTGCGCCGACCAGGGGTTGTGCTACCCGCCGATGAAGAGTCGGTTCGAGGTGAAGCCAACGTCGGCGTCCGGTTCGCCTTCGGCAGCCGTGGTCCCGGCCAACTCGGGCGACACACTCGGCCGCATCGCCAGCACGCTGGGCAGCGGCAATCTGGGCGCGATCGCCGCGCTTTTCTTCGGGTTGGGGCTACTGCTGACGTTCACACCGTGCGTGCTGCCGATGCTGCCGATCCTGTCGGCCATCGTGGTGGGCGAGCACGCAACGCGTTCGCGTGCGGCGGTGGTGTCGATCGCCTATGTGCTTGGCATGACGGTTGTCTACACGGCGGTCGGCGTTGCGGCCGGGTTGGCCGGGCAGGGCTTGCAGGCTGCGCTTCAAAACGTATGGGTGCTGGGAGCGTTTGCCGCGCTCATGGTGCTGTTGTCGCTCTCGATGTTTGGGCTGTACGAACTGCAGTTGCCGGCATCCTGGCATCATCGCCTGACTCAGGCATCGAATCATCAAAACGGCGGACAGATCGTTGGCGCCGCGGTCATGGGTGCACTGTCAGCGCTGATCGTATCGCCGTGCGTGACGCCCGCACTGGCGGGCGCGCTCGCTTACATCGCACAGACCGGCAATGCGGCCATCGGCGGCGCGGCGCTCCTGTCCATGTCCATCGGCATGGGCGTGCCGCTGGTGCTGGTGGGCGTGGGCGCGGGCAACTTGCTGCCGCGTGCCGGGCACTGGCTCGTGGTGACCAAAGCGATCTTCGGCTTCATCCTGCTTGCAGTCGCCCTCTATATCGTGCAGCCGATTGTCCCGCCATGGGCAGCCATGGTGGCGTGGGGCGCGCTGTTGATCGGCGCTGCCGTATTCCTCCGCACCTTCGATTCGCTGCCGGACGGGGCGGGCAATGTGCAGCGCCTGGGCAAGGTGGTGGGGGTGGTACTGGCGCTGGCGGGGGCTGCGCAACTGGTCGGCGTGGCTGCCGGTGGCCGCGACCCGCTGCAGCCGCTGTCCGGCCTCATGCGCGCGTCGGCCGGGACGCCGGTGCGAGAAGAGATGCGCGGCCTCACATTCAAGCGCGTGAAAAGCCCTGCTGAACTCGATGCCGAAGTGCACAATGCCAGCCTGGCGGGCCGGGCCGTCATGCTTGACTTCTATGCCGACTGGTGCGTCAGTTGCAAGGAAATGGAACGTCTGACATTTACCGATGCCCGTGTGCGCACGGCGCTCACGGATGTGGTGCTCTTGCAGGCCGACGTGACCGCCAACAACGCTGATGACCAGGCGCTGCTCAAGCGTTTTGCCCTGTTTGGGCCGCCCGGCACGATCTTCTTCGATCCGCACGGCCGGGAGGCGAGCGTCCGCGTGATCGGCTTCGAGCGTGCCGAGACCTTCCTGGAAAGCCTGCGCCGGGCACTCAGCCCAGCGCGGGCCGTCTGATCAGGCGCGCAGCAAGCGGGCAGCGTCCAGGGCGAAGTACGTCAGAATCCCGTTCGCACCCGCACGCTTGAATGCGAGCAGCGATTCCAGCACGACCTTGTCGTGATCCAGCCAGCCGTTCTGGGCGGCGGCTTTCAACATCGCATACTCGCCGCTGACTTGGTAGACGTAGGTCGGAAAGCGGAATTCATCCTTCACCCGCCGCACGATATCGAGGTAAGGCATGCCGGGCTTGACCATCACCATGTCCGCACCCTCGGCGATGTCGAGCGCGACTTCGCGCAACGCCTCATCCGAATTGGCCGGGTCCATCTGGTAGGTCATCTTGTTGCCCTTGCCCAGGTTGGTCGCTGAGCCTACCGCGTCACGGAACGGGCCATAGAACGCGGACGCATACTTGGCCGCGTAGGCCATGATGCGCGTGTGGATGAAGTCATCATGTTCCAGCGCCATGCGCAAGGCGCCGATGCGGCCGTCCATCATGTCGGACGGCGCGACGATGTCCACGCCGGCCTCAGCCTGGACCAGCGACTGGCGTGTCAGGATCTCGACCGTCTCTTCATTGAGCACGTAGCCGTTCTCATCGAGCACACCGTCCTGACCGTGGCTCGTGTACGGGTCGAGCGCCACGTCGGTCAGGATGCCGAGTTCAGGGAAGCGCGCCTTCAGCGCCTTCACTGCGCGCGGAATCAGACCGTCCGGGTTGGTGGCTTCGATGCCGTCCGGTGTCTTGATCGACGGCTCGATCACGGGAAACAGCGCAAGCACCGGAATACCAAGCTGCACGCACTGCTCGGCGACGCCCAGCAGCACGTCGATCGATAAACGCTCGACGCCCGGCATGGAGGACACCGCCTGCCGCACACCAGTGCCTTCGAGGATGAAGACCGGGTAGATCAGGTCGTCGGCCGTCAGGCGCGACTCGCGCATCATGCGGCGGGAGAAATCGTCACGGCGCATGCGGCGCGGACGATGGTCGGGGAAGCTAGCGATCATTTCAGCGGACCCTAAGAACACACTGTGAAGTTTCTAAACTTTTGCCGCGATTATCCATCCTACGCACGGACAACGCGCCCGCGACGCTGGTGCGGCGTCCCCCGCGGCTCCTCCCTGACGCGGGTTCCCATCGACGGCTCGATGGGATCGTTACCCCCGTTGCGCGTTTGGCGACGGGGTTTTTTTTGCCTGTTCCGTGTCCGGTGCCGACTTCGATGCCTCCGGCAGGCACAGCCAGCCTGCGACAATGCGCTGCGCCTCTTCGATGCCGCGGCGCTTCAGGCTCGAAAACAACTGCACCGTGAGCGACACGTCGCCGTCGATCTGCGTGCGGTAATCGGCCAGCACCTTGCGCGCTGCCATCAATGCGCGGGAGGCGTCGTTGTTGGTCAGCTTGTCAGCCTTGGTGAGCAGCACGTGGATCGGCTTGCCCGTCGGCAGGAACCACTCGACCATCTGGCAATCGAGGTCGGTAAACGGACGGCGCGCGTCCATCATGATGACGAGACCGGCGAGTTGCTGGCGCGCCTGCACGTAGTCGCCCAGCAGGTGTTCCCAGTGCGACTTGGTCTCGCCGGGCGCCTCGGCATAGCCGTAACCCGGCAGGTCAACCAGGAAGCCGAGCGGGTCTTCCGCCTTGGCTGGCATCACCGAAAAATAATTGATGTGCTGCGTGCGGCCGGGTGTCTTGCTGGAGAACGCGAGCCGCTTCTGGTTGCACAGGATGTTGATGGCGGTCGACTTGCCCGCGTTTGAGCGACCTGCAAATGCGACTTCGGGCACGGCAGTGGCCGGTAAATCGCGCAGATGATTGACGGTGGTAAAGAATCGGGCTTGATGGAGGAGCGACATGCGCGGCAATGCTTGTAGACTGCGTGGGTTGCTGCGCCGCGAGGTCGCATTGCAGGGCTGTTATTGTACAATACGCCGGTTTACGGACGTCCCCACCAGTTCCGTCGCAGGACCGCCCCGAGGCCCGGGCCGGTCCGTTTTCATGCGGCGGTCTGGTCCGAGGAGAGGGGACGCCCGGCGCCGCTGGGTCCGGCAGTGTGCGGCGCACGCAGCATTCGAAAACAATCTAGACAAGGTGTGCGAATGAACCGCATCGCGAACGTTCTTGCTGTCGCAGCGCTGTCCCTGGCATCGGCCCTTTCGGTGGCTCACGCCGAAGAACAGAAAGTCGCAAAAGCCGATGCTGCGCACGGCGAGACGATCTTCAACGCCGGGATCCCCGCCAATGGCGTGCCCGCCTGCACCAGCTGTCATGGCGCCGGCGGTAACAGCGCGATGAACGTCAACCCGAAGCTGGCGGGCCAGCATCCGGAATACATCGAGAAGCAGCTCAAGGATTTCAAGGCCCGGACCGAACGCAACCACCCAGTCATGTCGGTCTATGCCGCCGCGCTGTCCGAGCAGGACATGAAAGACATCGGCGCGTATCTGGGCAAGCAGCCGGCCTGGAAGCCGGGCTTCGCCAAGAGCAAGGACACCATCGAGCTGGGGCAGAAGCTCTATCGCGGCGGCGACGCCAAGCGAGGCATCGCGGCGTGCGCTGGCTGCCACGGCCCGAACGGTGCCGGCATTCCGGCGCAATACCCGCGCATCGCCGGTCAGTTTTCCGAGTACACCGAAGCCCAGCTGACCGCCTTCCAGTCGGGCGCCCGCAAGAACAGCGTGCAGATGACCGCACTGGCCGGCCGCATGACAGCCCAGCAGATCAAGGCCGTGGCCGACTATATTGCCGGCCTGCGCTAATCTGCCGCACCTGACTGTCATGTGACGGTCGCACAATCAACAAGGAGAACGGGGTGGCAATGCGCCTGGCATCGCCGCCCCGTTTTCGTTTCTGAACCGTACCTTCTTCCGCATGTCTTCGGTTTCCACTTCTGGCGTCCAGATCCGTTCGCGCCGGCGCGCACTGCGCGAAACGGTCGAATTGCTGTCGTCGATGCGCTTTGCGATCAGCCTGCTGACCGTGATTGCCATCGCCAGCGTCATCGGTACGGTACTCAAGCAGAATGAGCCGTACCCGAACTACGTCAACCAGTTCGGGCCGTTCTGGGCCGATGTGTTCCGTTCGCTGACGCTGCCCACGGTCTACAGCGCGTGGTGGTTCCTGCTGATCCTGACGTTTCTGGTGGTGTCGACCTCGCTCTGCATCGTGCGTAATGCACCGAAGATGCTGGCCGATATGCGTGCCTGGCGCGAGAACGTCCGCGAGGGCAGCCTGCGCGCGTTCCATCACAAGGACGAATTTGATACGTCCGCCGATGCCGCGACCGTCACGGCACGCCTGGCGGCA
>JAGWNU010000369.1 GCA_028871175.1 Burkholderiaceae bacterium
CCGCGCCCGTCACGACGACGACCTTGCCTGAAAATCGAAGCATGCTCATGCCGCCTTCGGGAGAACGTTCGGGGTGAATTTTTCGTAGTGGAAGCTGTGCGGCTTCACACCCTCATCGTCAAAGTACTTGCGCACGGCATCGACCATCGGCGGCGGCCCGCACAGGTAGACATCCACGTCGCCCTCGTTCAGGGCGTCGGCCGGAATGTGCTGCGTCACCCAACCCTTGCGCGGATGATCGGACGCCGCGTCGGCGACGACGGTGGCGTAGCTGAAGTTCGGCAGCCGGGCTGCATACCCCTCGAGCGCATCGACCTGGACCAGGTCGAGATCACGCGTCACGCCATACACGAGGTGCACTTTCTGCTGCGGGTTGGTGCGCGCCAGCACCTCGAGCATCGACAGGAACGGGGCGAGCCCCGTGCCGCCGGCAAGGAACAACAGCGGCCGCTGCACGTCACGCAGATAGAAGCTGCCCAGCGGCCCGTGCAGATCGAGCTTGTCACCGGGCTGCGCGGTTTCCAGCCAACGGCTCATCACGCCGCCTGGAATCTTCTTGATGAGGAAGCTGATCTTCCCTTCCCCGGGCGCGGATGAGAACGAATACGAGCGTTGCTGGCCGCTGCCGGGCACAGCGATGTTGACGTACTGGCCGGGCAGGAACACCGGCGCGGTGGCATCGACATCCAGTTCGAGCACGACCGCCGCATCGTTGTGCAGTTCGACCTTCGACAAGGTTGCGCCGAATTGACTCTGGCCGGTCTTGCAGTTGGTCGACGTGGTCGGCACGGCGATCACGCAGTCGCTTTGCGGCACCATCTGGCACGTCAGGACGAGGCCGGCGTTCTTCTCGTCTTCGGTCAACGCTTCGTCGATGTAATCGTCGCCGAGGTCGTAGCTGCCGCTCTCCGCGCGGCACTTGCACGTTCCGCAGACGCCATCGGAGCAATCCATCGGCAGGTTGATCTTGGCGCGGAAGGCGGCATCGAGCACCTTCTCACCGGCCTTACAATCGATGAAACGGGTAACGCCGTCCTCGAAATTGAGTGCAACTTTGAAACTGGACATGGAAGCCTCCACTGCCTTTGGTACGCGAGCTCGGCGTCAGACGTGATAGACGTCGAGCACCTGCCGGATGTAGTCGTTCTTCAGGACGATCTTCTTGCGTGCGATGCGCAACCCATCACCCGCCCTGCGCAAGGTCACGAACATCGTGCCGAAGAACTGGTCGGTGCTCTTGTACCGATGGCTCAGCGTGTGGAAGTTGTAGCGCACGTCGACTTCATCGTCGCGCTCGGCCAGAACTTCCACGTTGGCGATGTTGTGGCTGGTTCGCGGCTCCGGTGTGGAGGCCCCGCTGCGCTCGGTCTTGATGCGGAATACGCGGTCTTCAAGCCCGC
>JAGWNU010000186.1 GCA_028871175.1 Burkholderiaceae bacterium
AGGTGGCGGTGATTCGTGAAACGCCGTCACGCGCCACGCTGATCATCAACCTGCCCGGCCAGCCGCGCGCCATCAAGGAAACGCTGGAAGGACTGAAGGATGTGGAGGGTCGTGCCACCGTGCCGGGTATCTTTGCCGCGGTCCCGTATTGCATCGACCTCATCGGCGGCCCGTACGTCGAGACGCACGACAGCGTGGTCAAGGCCTGGCGCCCCAAGCACGCCGTGCGCGCCAAGCCGCTGCAGGTTTAGGGCGCGACTGACGACGCCAGGGCCTCGGCCTCGGGCGTCTGCGGCACGTCACGAATGAAGTGCTGGCGGTAGTAGCGCAGCTCCTCGATCGACTCGATGATGTCTGCGTAAGCCGTGTGCTGCTGGCGCTTCACGAAACCCTTGGCGATGGCCGGCTGCCAGCGCTTGCACAGTTCCTTGAGCGTGGAAACATCCAGGTTGCGGTAGTGGAAGTACTCCTCCAGCTTGGGCATGTAGCGCGCCATGAAACGGCGATCCTGGCAGATCGAGTTACCGCACATCGGAGACTTGCTCTTCGGCACCCATTTCTTGAGGAAGGCGAGCAGCTCGGCTTCCGCCTCCGCTTCCGTCATGGTCGACGCCTTGACCTTGTCGATCAGGCCTGAGCGGCCATGCGTGCCCTTGTTCCAGGCGTCCATTCCGTCGAGCAGTTCGTCGGACTGATGAACGACCAGCACCGGGCCTTCGGCCAGCACGTTCAGCTCAGAATCCGTCACCACCACGGCCACTTCGATGATGCGGTCGTTCTCGGGGCTCAGGCCGGTCATTTCCATGTCGACCCACACCAGATTGTTGTCGCTCTTGGCAGCGACGCGGCTGGTCATCGAAGGGGAAGCGGCGGACTGGGAAACTGGGGTGCTCACGCGAAGGCCTTGAGAAAATGACTGAAGGCTATAATTTTCGCATATTCGATAGGTGTTTCCCCACATGCCCGCCTTTACTCTTGTCTTCCTGGTCGCACTCGTTCTGATGGCCGCCACCCGCCTGTGGTTGGCCGCACGGCAGATCCGTCACGTAGCACGGCATCGCGACGCCGTGCCTGCGGAGTTTGCCGAGTCGATCACGCTCGACATGCACCGCAAGGCCGCCGACTACACCATCGCCCGGACCCGTCTGGCGATGCTGGAAGTGCCGGTCCAGGCGGCACTGCTGATCGCGCTGACGCTGCTCGGCGGGCTGAACTGGATCAATCAGGCATGGCTGGGTGTGTTCGGCCCCGGTTACGCCTACGGCGTCGCGCTCATTGCCTCCGTCATCGTCATCAGCAGTGTGATCGAGCTACCGTTTTCGCTGTACGCCCAATTTGTCGTGGAAGAGCGGTTCGGCTTCAACCGTATGACCTGGAAGCTCTGGGCGCTGGACCTCGTCAAGGGTATCGGCATTGGCACCGTGCTGGGCTTACCGCTTCTGCTGGCGGTGCTGTGGTTGATGAACAAGATGGGCGCGCATTGGTGGCTCTACACGTGGATCGTATGGATGGCGTTCATGCTGTTCGTCCAGGCGATCTATCCGAACGTCATTGCGCCGCTCTACAACAAGTTCACCCCGCTGCAGGATGACGAGATGCGCGCACGCATTGAAAGCCTGCTCAAGCGTTGCGGCTTCGCCAGCAAGGGTCTGTTCGTCATGGACGGCAGCCGCCGCAGCGCCCACGGCAACGCCTACTTCAGCGGCTTCGGCGCCACCAAGCGCATCGTGTTCTTTGACACGCTGCTGGCACGCCTGAACCCATCCGAGATGGAAGCCGTGCTCGCTCATGAGCTTGGACACTTCAAGCGACACCACATCACCAAGCGCATCGCGGTGACGTTTGTGCTGAGTCTTGGCGCGCTTGCCCTGCTCGGCTGGCTGATGACGCGCACGTGGTTCTATCTCGGCCTGGGCGTGGCGCCCAACCTGCTCTCCGATAACCACGCGCTCGCGCTGATGCTGTTCTTCATCGTGCTGCCCGTGTTCACGTTCTTCGTGTCACCGCTGGCAAGCCTGTCGTCGCGCAAGGACGAGTACGAGGCGGACGCCTTCGCTGCAGAGCACGCCGATGCCAAGCAACTGGTCTCGGCGCTGGTCAAGCTGTTTCAGGATAACGCGTCAACGCTCACGCCCGACCCTGTGTATTCGACGTTCTACTACTCGCACCCGACCGCATCGCAACGCGTGGCGCGCCTCGTGCAGGCCGGCGCATGACGCGCGGCAATCCGGTCCGGGGGGCTAGGCAGGCTGCCACCGGAGAGCACGGGTTGGTCATTGCTGCACACGGACGCCACTATCTGGTCGAACGCGAAGGTGGTGGCTATGTGCAGTGCTTCCCACGCGGCAAGCGGAGCGAATGTGCAGTGGGCGATCGCGTCGTCTATGAAGCCACTGCCGTCGATCAGGGCGTGGTCGTGCGCGTCGACGAGCGCCGCAACCTGCTCTACCGCTCCGACCAGTTCAAATCCAAGATGCTGGCCGCGAATCTGGACCAGGTGATCATCATGCTCGGCACCGAGCCGAGCTTCTCCGAAGATTTGCTTGGCCGCGCGCTCGTTGCTGCGGAGGCGCTGGGCATCACGCCATTGATCCTGCTGAACAAGATCGATCTGACTGCTCGATTGGAAACGGCTCGCTCGCGTCTGGCGCTGTATCGGCAACTCGGTTACACGGTGCTGGAGTTGACTGTGCATGGCGCGCCGGACGCCGCGCATGCCGCGCTGGAGCCGCATGTCGCCGGCCGCGCGTCGATCCTCATCGGGCAGTCGGGTATGGGCAAGTCGTCACTGTTGAATCTGCTGATTCCGGGCGTCGACGCGCAAACACGCGAGATTTCTGAAAAACTCGATTCCGGCAAGCACACGACCACATTCACGCGGCTCTATCACCTCCCCGCTGAATGGGGTCGGGGCGGCATGCTGATCGATTCGCCCGGTTTCCAGGAGTTCGGTCTGCACCATCTGTCGGAGGGTATGCTCGAGCGCGCCTTTCCCGAATTCCGTCAGCGACTCACCGAATGCCGCTTTTATAACTGTCGCCACCTGCAAGAACCAGGCTGCGGCATCCTGGACGCGATGGCCAAGGGAACGATCGATCCACGCCGGCACCAGCTCTATGCGCAGTTGCTGCACGAATCGGAGCAGCAGAAGCCCTGGTAGCAGGCGAGATACGTTCGGGGAGACTGTGGGATGAAGTTGTTGATCAGCAGTCCGTCGCTCGGCATGGCGGCGCATTGGCAGAACGTGCTGTCTGCCGCCGGCATCCGTACGGAGCTTCGCAACATCTACCTGAGCAGCGTCGCCGGCGATATACCGCCCCAGGATTGCGCAGCGCAGGTTTGGCTGGTGAACCCTGCCCAGGAAACGCAAGCGCAAGCGTTGCTCGAGCAGGCCCGCCATCCGCCCAGCGGCCCGGCTTGGTGCTGCGCGCACTGTGGCGAAACGCACGAGCCGCAGTTTGCGCAGTGCTGGCGCTGCGGCAAAGACCGCGAGGATGCCGCCTGACTCAGGCTCGCGGCGACGTCAGCCGAGCCATACGGCAATCGACAGCATTGCCAGCAGCAGCATCCAGAGCACCACGGCGCGCCACACCAGGCCGACCGCGGATTGAAGCGTGCGTACGTTGGGCTCCTGCCCCACTTCGATCGGGTACGCACCGTCCTCGTCGGCGAGGCTTTCGGCTGAGTCACGCTGCGGGATCGGTGCACCCAGGCGCACCCCCAACGCACCGCCGCCAGCCGCCATCAGAATGCCGTTGACCTCATCGCTCCACTTGGCCGCACGGTTGCGCCACGCGTACACCGCATCCTCGAAATTACCAACGATGGCGAAGCCGATGGCCGTCAGACGTGCCGGGATATAGTCGATCACGTGGAAAGCCTGGCGTGCGAACAGCCCCAGCGCCGGGCTGCGCTCCATCGACGGTTCGCTCCAGTGGCGAGCCAGGTATTCCGCCCCGCGATACAAGACCACGCCGGCCGGCCCGATCGGAACCAGAAACCAGAAGAACACCCCAAAGACGTGCCGATGGACCGCCACGATCGCGCACTCGAGCGTGTGACGGACGATCTCGTTGACCGGCATGTCGGTCGTGTCATACCCAGACCACTCATTGAGGATCAACCGCGCGCCGGTGACATCGTCACGGCGCAGCGCCTCGTGGATATCCGTAAAGTAATGGCTGAACTGGCGGAACCCGAGCGTCAGATAAACCATCAGCACGTTCCACAAGAAGGCCAGCCCAATGCTGATCGAGGACAGGAGGTAGTGCACCAGCGCCACCACCACCACAGCGGGCAGCGTCACCACGCACCAGGCCAACACGGCATCGCGGCGATTGCCGGTATCGAACCATTCTTCCGCCCGCGCAGCCAAGGCGCGCACGATGTCGTAGATCGGGTTGTCCCGGCTGAGCGCACGGAACTGCTCAAGAATCAGCGCGCAGAGTACGGAGAAAAAGGTCATTGGAGGGCAGTGCGAAGGCGCAGGTCACGCCATGAGTGCGATGTGCGAGACGATAGCACACGGCGTGCGCGCCACAGCGCATCGTGACGCCAACGCTACGCCGCCAGCAGGTGGTACAGATTGCGCAGCATGCCAGCGGTGGCGCCCCAGATAAAGTGGTAGCCGCCGTCCGACCGGCGATACGGCATGGCATAGAAACGCCGCACACGATCTTCCCAGCGCAATTCCCGCACTTCATGGTTGGCTGGGTCCATCAGAAAGGCGAGCGGCACCTCAAACACCTCGGCCACTTCGCTGGGATCGGGTTGGACGGTGAAATGCGGGGTCAGCAAACCGACGACGGGACTCACATGAAAGCCTGTACCGGTGATGTAGTCCGGCAGACGGCCTACGACCTCGATGAAGTCCGCGCTGATGCCCACTTCCTCCACCGTCTCGCGCAGTGCGGTGGCCGTCATGTCGCGGTCGATCGTCTCTCGTCCACCGCCGGGAAAACTGATCTGCCCCGCATGCTGGCTGAGCGACGCATTGCGCTGTGTCAGAAGCACCGTCAGACCTGCCTCGCGCTGCACCAGCGGTACGAGTACGGCGGCCTCCCGCAGCTTGAGCGATGCGTCGATCAGGCGCGATTCGTCGGTAAGTTCAGGACGCCAATCCGGCTGGGCCTGCAGCCGCTCACGCACGAAGCGAGCCGTCAACCGCGCCTCGTCGAGCGCGGGTAGCGATGCATCGGAAGGCATCACTGGCAACTGCTCTGGATCGAATACGGGACGGCGCATGGCGTAATGTGGGACCAATCGAGGACGGAAGACATGTGAGGACAATCTTCCGCCGCAAAAGAGAAAAAAGGCACCCGAAGGTGCCTTTTCGCAACGCGCGCAGATTACTCTGCAGCGGCTTCCTTGCGCTTGAAGGTCAGCTTCTCCTTGATACGAGCCGACTTGCCCGAGCGCTCGCGCAGGTAGTACAGCTTCGCACGGCGCACATCACCGCGACGCTTCACTTCGATGCTGGCCAGCAGCGGCGAGTACAGCTGGAACGTACGCTCCACGCCTTCACCCGAAGAAATCTTGCGAACGATGAACGACGAGTTCAGGCCACGATTGCGCTTGGCAATCACGACGCCTTCATACGCCTGCACACGCTTGCGGTTGCCTTCAACGACGTTCACGTTGACGATCACGGTGTCGCCGGGGGCGAACGGGGGGATCGTCTTGTTGGCCGTCAGGCGCTTGATTTCTTCCTGCTCGATTTGCTCGATGAGATTCATCTTTTTCTCCTTGACCATCATGCCGGCGTTTTGCCCAGTCGACTGACCGCGGCCCCGGTAGAGGATGGGAACTTCACTTGGACGAGGCTCCCGGTGTGGAAGCTACGACCCCTTTGCCGTCATCGCCGCGGCAGCGAGGAAGACCTCATCGCTGCGGGACAACAAACCCTGCTTGCGTGCCGCCTCGATCAGATCGGGCCGCTTGCGCATCGTATTCAACAGCGCCTGCTGGCGACGCCACTTCTCTATCTCGGCATGGTGGCCACCCAGCAGCACATCGGGCACACGCATGCCTTCATACTCTTCCGGCCGCGTGTAGTGCGGGCAGTCGAGCAAACCGTTGACGAAACTGTCCTGCACCGCCGATTGCGCATCGCCCAGCACACCGGGCAACTGCCGCACCACCGCGTCAATGACGGCCATTGCTGCGATCTCACCGCCGGAAAGGACGAAATCACCGAGGCTGATCTCCTCGTCGACGCGGCGATCAACCAGGCGCTGATCAATCGCCTCGTAACGGCCGCACATCAGCGTGAGGGCTGGCAACTGCGCCAGCTCCATCACCCGCCGATGCGTGAGGGGCCGCCCCTGCGGCGACAACAGCACAACATGTGAAGCTGCCGGCGCCTGTGCCTCACGGATGGCATCGAGCGCAGCCTCCATCGGCTTGGCGAGCATCACCATTCCAGGGCCGCCGCCATACGGGCGATCGTCCACCGTCCGGTAGTTGTCGGACGTGAAATCGCGTGGGTTCCAGGTGCGCAACGTGTACACCTGCTGCTTGGCTGCCCGGCTGGTAATGCCCCAGTCCGTCAGCGCCCGAAACATCTCCGGGAACAGCGAGATGACATCGAACTGCATCGCCGAATTCTCCGGCCGCATGTTCAGTAATCCAGACCCCAGTCGACGACGATGCGCTTACCCGCCACATCCACCGACTTCACGTACACCTCGACAAACGGCACCAACCGCTCGGCGCCATCCTCATCCACGATGCGCAGAATCTGATGCGCGCCGTTGTCGATCAGGCCAGCCACTGTCCCGAGCGTTTCCTGCTGCTCATTGACCACGGTGGCGCCAATCAGATCGACCCAGTAGAACTCATCGTCCTCTGGCTCGGGAAAATCAGCCCGACTGACCCACACCGCACAACCGCGCAGCGCCTCGGCGACATTGCGATCGGGTACCGCCGACGATCCGGCGACCACCGTGCCACTGTGCTCGCGCGACGTATTGACAGGAAATACCCGCCAGTCCGTCGATGCTCCCGGCGCGCCAGCTGCAGGCTTCAGCCACCAGATCCGGGCGTTCAGGAGTGCGTCGGCATCGCCATGCGGCTGGACTTT
>JAGWNU010000187.1 GCA_028871175.1 Burkholderiaceae bacterium
CGGCGTCAGGCTGTTGGGCATGATGTGGCGCCACATGATCTGCCAGTTCGAGAGCCCCAACGCTCGCGCAGCCTTGACGTAGTCGAGCGAGCGGTTGCGATAGAACTCGGCGCGCACGTAGTCTGAGAGGCTCATCCACCCGAACAGCGACAGCAGGATGATGAGCAGCCCCAGACTCGGGGTGAAGATCGAGGCGAAGATGATCAGGAGATACAGCTCCGGCATTGAGCTCCAGATTTCGATCAGCCGTTGAGACACCATGTCGAAGCGCCCGCCAAAGAAACCCATGAGCGCTCCGGTGAACGTACCGACCAGCACCCCGAGCAGCGTGAGTGCCATCCCGAACAGCACCGATACGCGAAAGCCGTACAGCAGGCGAGCAAACACATCGCGGCCGCGGTCATCGGTGCCAAGCCAGTTTTCTGCCGACGGGGGCGCCGGATTGGGCTCTTTCGAGAAGTAATTCAACGTCTCGTATGAATAGGGATTGGGCGGAAAGATCGCGAAGCTGCCCGGCTCCTTGAACTTGTCGCGGATATACGGATCGAGGTAGTCCGTCGGCGTGGGGAAGTCGCCGCCGAAGGTTGTCTCGGGATAGGTCTTCACGATGGGGAAGTACCAGGTGCCGTGATACCTGACGACCAGCGGCCTGTCGTTGGAGATGAGCTCGCCCCCGAGGCTGAGGACGAACAGCGCGACGAAGAGGATCAGGCTCCAGTAACCCAGGCGGTGCTGCTTGAAACGCCGCCAGGCACGCTTGAGCGGCGATGGCGAATGCCGGATGGCATGAGGTGCCGGGGCGTTGGACGGGTGCGCGGCGGTCCGCAGATACTCGGTCATGATCGTCGTCCCGCCTAGCGCCCAACCGAGCCGAAATGGATGCGCGGGTCCACCAGCACGTAGCACACATCGGAGATCAATCGGGCAGCCAGACCGATCAGGGTGAACAGGTAGAGCGTGCCAAGCACGACCGGATAGTCGCGCCGCACCACCGCCTCATACGACAGCAGCCCCATGCCATCCAGCGAGAACAGTTGCTCGATCAGCAGCGAGCCCGTGAAGAACGCGCCGATGAATGCGGACGGAAAGCCCGTGACCAGCGGCAGCAGCGCGTTGCGAAAGATGTGCTTCCAGAGCACGCGCCGCTCCGAAAGCCCTTTGCTGCGCGCGGTCAGCACATACTGTTTGCGAATCTCTTCGAGGAATGCGTTCTTCGTCAGCATGGTGATGACGGCAAAACTCCCCACCACCGAGGCCGTCACCGGCAGCGTGATGTGCCAGAGGTAATCGGTCACCTTGCCAAGCAAGCTCATCTGGTCCCAGTTGTCCGACGTGATGCCGCGAATCGGGAACCACTGGAAGAAGGTGCCGCCGCCAAACAGTACCAGCAGCAATACGCCCAGCACGAAGCCGGGGATGGCATAACCCACCAGCACGATGATGCTGGTGACCAGGTCGAACCGGCTGCCCGCCCGCACCGCCTTGGCGATACCGAGCGGCACCGCTATCAGGTAGGTCAGGAAGAACGTCCATAGCCCGATCGAGATCGACACCGGCAACTTCGATTTGATGAGTTCCCACACGCTGCGATGCTGGAAATAGCTCTCACCAAGGTCGAACCGCGCAAAGCGGCCAAGCATAAGGAAGTAGCGCTCGACGGGGCCCTTGTCGAAGCCATAGAGCGCGCGTATCTCCTTGATCTTGTCGGGATCGACGCCGCGACGGCCCCGATAGTCGAAGGCGCCGCCGCCGCTCGCCTCGCTCCCGGCACCGCGCCCTTTCATCTCCATCATCATCTGTTCGACAGGGCCGCCCGGCACGAACTGAATCACCACGAAGGTGAGCGTAATCACGCCAATCAGGGTCGGGATCAGCAGCAGCAGGCGTTTGATCAAATAGGCAAACATGGCTTCAGGCGATGCGTTCAGTTGCGGGACTCGGGGACACGCCACCAAGCCGTCAGCACCCAGGCCTCTGCCGAGTAGTAATACGGCAGACGATCCGGATACATCAGGTTCTTGTTGTATGCCACACGGTGTGTCGCCGAGTACCAGTGCGGAATCACATAGTAGCCGTGCATCAGCACCCGATCGAGCGCGCGAGACGCGATGATCAGCTCGTCGCGGCTGCCGGCGCGCAGCACGTCGTCGATGAGCGCATCCACGGCAGGCGACTTCAGCCCGATGACGTTGTCGGAACCTGGTTCATCTGCCGCGGCAGAGCCAAACCGGTCCTTCAGCTCGTTGCCCGGACTCTGCGAGTCAGGAAAACGCAGCGAAATCATGTCGAAGTCGAACTCTTCAAGACGCTTCTGGTAGAGCGCAAAGTCGGTCATGCGCTGATTGACCTCGATGCCGAGCTTCTCGAGATTGCGCGCGTACGCCGCCATCACGCGACTCATCGCACCGCCGTCGTCGAGCATCTCGAAGACAAAGGGCTCGCCTTTGACGTTACGCAGCGCTCCGTCGTAGTAGGTCCAGCCGGCCTGGGCCAGCAGGCGGCGCGCCTTGCGCAGATTGTCGCGCAGCGAACTCGGCGGATCGGTGGAAGGCGGCGCGGGCAGCACACCGAACACATCGGGATCGAGCTTGCTGCGTAGCGGCTCCAGCAGTGCCAGCTCACCCTTGCCCGGCATACCGGTGAGCGACTCGGAGGCGGCCAGTTCACTGTTGGCGAAATAACTGTCGAGCCGGCGATACGCCCCGTAGAACAGTTGACGGTTCAGCCATTCAAAATCGAGCGCGAGCGTCAGCGCCTGGCGCACACGCAGGTCACGGAAGAGCGGCCGGCGCAGGTTCATCACGAAGCCCTGCATGCCGGCACCGTTGCGATGAGGGAACTCGCTCTTGATCAGTTCACCGCTACGGAACTTCACGCCGACGTAGCTCTTGGCCCAGTTCTTGGCGCGGTATTCGACCATGGCGTCGTACTCGCCTGCCTTGAACGCTTCCAGGCGTGCGGTCTCGTCCTTGTAGAGCTTGTACTGGATGCGCTCGAAGTTGAACGAGCCACGCCGCACGTTCAGATCGCGCCCCCAGTAGTTCGGGTTGCGACGGAAGGTGATGCCGCGAGACGGATCGAACCGTTCGATCACGTAGGGCCCACTGGCAATCGGCTCCTGGAACGTGAGCTTGTCGAAAGCGACATCCTTGCCGCCGTCCGGATCCTCAGCCTTGCCGCTGCCCTTGCCCCACTTGGGCGAGAACACTGGCAATCCGCCGACGATGAGCGGCAGTTCCTTGTTGCGGCGCTTGAAGTCGTAGCGAATCGTCGCGGCGTCCAGCACCGTCACCTTCGCCACATCGGTGGTCATGCTGCGGTAGGCCGGGCTGGCGCCCTTTCCCATGAGCATGTCGTATGAGTACTTCACGTCAGACGCGCGCACCGCATCGCCATTGGAAAAACGCGCGCGCGGATTGATGTGAAAGGTGACGGAGAGCTCATCAGGCGCGACTGTCACATCGTCGGCGAGGAGGCCATAGCCACTGGCAGTTTCGTCCCAACTGGTGATCAGCAGGCTCTCGAACACCAATTGGTTGAGCCCGGGCGCAGACGTCCCCTTGATCGTGAACGGATTGAACTTGTCGAAGCTCGTCCGCCGATCAGGGTTGCCCAGCAACAGCACGCCACCGATGGGGGCCTTCGGATTGAGATAGGCGAAATGCGAAAATCCTGCGGGATATTTCAGATCGCCGTACTCGGCATAGCCGTGGGCTGCCCAGCTCGGTGCTGCGCCGGCGGCTGCCAGCAGGCAGACCAATCCCGCGATCAACCGCCTGAACGTCTTGTGTGCCGCTGCAAGCACGCTCATGCCGCCTCTTGCCCCCGTTTCTTTTGCATATCCTGCCCCCACTCCACCGTCGCCTGAATGCGTCGTTCAAACGATTCTAACGCGCTGTCGCCGCATTCCCGCCAAATTGGCTCCGGGGATCGTCCCGCATTGACAAGACTGGCACGGTGGCACGTCTGGCAGCCCGCAAAAGCGGAGCAGCCCTGCGCTTTCCGGTATGATCGCGCCGACCGAATCGCCCGAGTGCCGTTGATGCGAGATCGCCATGGCACGCAGGCGCGACTCAGAAGCCGCAGCGCATCGCCATGCCGAGGCGGCTTCTTCGCCCACATTTGTACGGAGAAACCATGGGATTCCTTGCTGGCAAACGCATTCTGATTACCGGCCTTCTGTCCAACCGCTCGATCGCTTACGGCATCGCCAACGCCTGCAAGCGCGAAGGCGCCGAACTGGCCTTCACCTATGTCGGTGAACGGTTCAAGGATCGCATCACCGAATTTGCCAACGAGTTCGACAGCAAGCTGGTGTTCGACTGCGACGTCGGCAGCGACGAGCAGATTGCCAAGGTGTTCGAAGACCTCGGCCAGCACTGGGGCCATTTCGACGGCCTCGTGCACTCGATCGGCTTTGCGCCGCGTGAAGCGATCGCCGGAGATTTCCTCGAGGGACTGTCGCGTGAGTCGTTCCGCATCGCCCACGACATCTCGTCGTACAGCTTCCCGGCGCTGGCCAAGGCCGCGCTGCCGATGCTCTCGCCGAATGCCTCGCTGCTCGCCCTGACCTACCTGGGTGCCGAGCGCGTGGTCCCGAACTACAACACGATGGGCCTGGCTAAGGCATCGCTGGAAGCCAGTGTGCGCTACCTGGCCGGCGCACTGGGGCCGAAGGGCATTCGCGCCAATGGCATCTCGGCTGGCCCGATCAAAACGCTCGCCGCCTCCGGCATCAAGGATTTCGGCAAGCTGCTCAAGTACATGGAAGATGTCGCGCCGCTGCGCCGCAACGTGACGATCGAAGAAGTCGGCAACGTGGCCGCCTTCCTGCTGTCGGACCTGGCGAGCGGCATGACGGGCGAGATCACCTACGTGGACTGTGGCTTCAACGTGACCGCGGGCGTGCCGGATGTCGTCGGCCAAGGCTGATGCCGCTCACACGCTGAGCCAAGAAAAAGCCCGCATGGTTTGAGCCTTGCGGGCTTTTTTTTCGGTCTTGCGCCAGTGCATTGGCGCCGCAGTAGTCTTTCAGCGTGAAGCCCGGACGAGCAGCCAGAACACATTTCGAACAAAACCGGTCGCACCAAAAAGAAAACCCCGGAAGACCGCGATCTTCCGGGGTTGTTCCGCCATTGCTGGCGGAGACGGAGGGATTCGAACCCTCGATCCAGGTTTTGGCCCGGATGCTCCCTTAGCAGGGGAGTGCCTTCGACCTCTCGGCCACGTCTCCCAAACCTGCGTCGCACGAAGGAGCCCGCGCGACGAAGCGCGTATTCTAGCCACTTCACCCCGCACGGTCAACGACAACTGCATGACAACGCGGTGAGGATGCGTGGCTCCGGATCGCCATCCGGCACGCGTTCAGCCGATCAGGCCTGATCCAGCTCAAACGCCTTGTGGAGCGCGCGCACGGCCAGCTCCATGTACTTCTCGTCGATCAGCACCGAGATCTTGATTTCCGAAGTGGAAATCATCTGGATGTTGATCCCCTCTTCCGACAGCGTGCGGAACATCTTGCTGGCGATGCCCACGTGCGAGCGCATGCCGACACCGACCACCGAGACCTTCGACACCTTCGGATCACCCGACACGCTCGCTGCACCGATATGCGCCTTCACGCTGTCGTTCAGGATCGCCAGGGCGCGCTGGTATTCGCCGCGCGGCACGGTGAAGGTGAAGTCCGTCTTCCCTTCGAGCGACTGGTTCTGGATGATCATGTCGACGTCGATGTTGGCGTCGGCAATCGGACCGAGGATCTGATAAGCGATACCGGGCTTGTCCGGCACACCGATGACGGTGATCTTGGCTTCGTCGCGGGCAAAGGCGATGCCGGAAATGGCGGCGGCTTCCATGTTCGAATCTTCCTCAAAAGTAATCAGCGTGCCCGAGTTCATCTCGACGTCGAGCGGCATCAGCGGGTCGGTCAGCGACGACAGCACGCGGGTCTTCACGCGGTACTTGCCGGCAAACTCCACCGAGCGAATCTGCAGCACCTTCGAGCCCAGGCTGGCCATTTCCAGCATCTCTTCGAAGGTGATCTTGTCCAGGCGACGAGCGTCGTCCACCACGCGCGGGTCGGTCGTGTACACGCCATCGACGTCGGTGTAGATCAGGCATTCATCGGCTTCGAGCGCAGCGGCGACCGCCACGGCGGAGGTATCCGAACCACCGCGGCCGAGCGTCGTGATATGGCCTTGGCTGTCGATACCCTGGAAACCCGTAATGACGACCACACGACCCGCGTCGAGGTCGGCGCGCACGCGTTCGTCGTCGATCGACTGGATGCGGGCCTTGGTATAGGCCGAATCCGTCCTCACCGGCACTTGCCAGCCGGTGTAGCTACGGGCGTCGATACCCTCGGCGTGCAGGGCGATGGCCAGAAGACCCACGCTCACCTGCTCGCCGGTCGACGCAATCATGTCGAGTTCACGCGGATCGGGCTGGGCCGAAATCTCTTTGGCCAGGCCCAGCAGGCGGTTGGTTTCGCCGGACATGGCCGATGGGACGACCACGATCTGGTGACCTGCGCGGTGCCACTTGGCGACGCGCTTGGCGACGTTCTTGATGCGTTCAACCGAACCCATCGAGGTGCCGCCGTATTTGTGAACGATGAGAGCCATCTTGGAAAGATCAGGAGGAGGCGGAGCGGTGCAAAAGCTTTTGAAAATACAGCAATTTGCAGCGATCGGCAAGCAAGCTGCCGGCCTAGCGTGTGCTGCAGCGGCCGCCTTCGGCAGCCGGATACCAGGAGACATCCCAGCCGGGCCCCGGACCGGTCGCCGCGCGATCGATGCCAAGCCCCGCCGCAAAAACCAGCGATTCACCGGCATAGAGCAGCGGAAGCCTTGCGCGCGCCCACGGCGGAATCCCAGCCTCCTGGTAGGCCTGCTTGAGCGCCCGCGACGGGCCGCCGGGGCGAAGCACGATACGCTCGCCGCCACGACGGGGGGCTAATGACAGCGGCGCCTGCAGTGTCCGCGGTTCGATGCCCGCCGCCGCAGGTGAAAAAACGAGTTCTCCGCCCCACCCCTGGACGCTC
>JAGWNU010000188.1 GCA_028871175.1 Burkholderiaceae bacterium
CAATCGCGACCGTGATATCGACGCAGACGGCCGCTAGGGCGGCATGCTCTTGCGCTGCGCGAAACGAAACGGCCTGCCGTCATGGCAGGCCGTTGTCTTGTTGAGCGCGGAGCCCGTTCAGAACGTGTAGCGCAAATAGAGCTCGTTCAGGTCGGTGCCCGGGTTCGGGCGCTTGATCGACGCATTCGAGAGATGCTCGAAGCGATAGCCGACCTGGAACTGTTGCTTGCTGCCGAATGCCACGCCCAGGCCGATCATGTCGGAAAACTGGAAGGCGGTGCTGAAGTTGTGTTCATCCGACGTGCGGGTGTGCGACAGCAGACGCGGGCCGACGCCCAATTCCAGGAACGGCACCCACGAGCTGCCGCGCTTTTCAATGCGGAACAGCGGCGTGATGCCGAATTCCGTCAGGTTCTGGCGGTTGGTTCCTGCGGTCGAGCGCCACTGCGCGAGGGCAAGCTCCCAGTCCAGGTTGACGAACCAGCCTTGCGGGTTGCCCCAGTGGTAACCCGAGTCAAAATCCAGATCGACACCGTACTTCTCGATGCCGTGGCGGTTGTCCTTGCCGTAGATGACCCGCACGGACGGGTCGGCCTGGGCGGGAAGGGCGGCGAAGAGTGTAGCGGCACCCAGGGCGGTGGCCAGCAGCTTGGCGGAACGGGGGAGCGCGGATCGGATCATCAGAGAGAGGCAGAATCGTTTGAGCGGCGCGCGTGATTCACGGCAACAGCATTGGCCAACCACGCGCGCGGCGGACATGGCGGCAGGCAAAGAGACGGTCGCGATAACACCGGGCGACTGGCTTGCAAGGCATCCGCAGACGCAAATCACGCGCCTGCCCTTGTCAGTCCAGTCCTGGCGATCGGACCAGCCCGAAATAAAACCCGTCGATTATAGGGGCAACGCACCCGTAGCGTGCGCCCCTCCGCGCAAGGTGGTATTGCCGGGTGCGAAACACCCGCCGGGCCGCGCTGGCCGATGTGTCGACTACTGTGCGGCGGGAGCGGAGGCCGGCCGTGGGGCCGCCTGGCCAGCGAGCGGGCGCGCCTTCGGGCCGACCGCCGGCACCTCGCCATGCCAGCCGCCCCCCAGCGCCTTGACCAGCAGCACGGCCGCTGAATAGCGCTTGCCCTGCAGCGTGAGCAGCGTGCGTTCAGCGTTGTAGGCGGTAGCCTGCGCGGTGATCACCTCCAGGAAGCTGATCGTGCCTGCGCGATAGCGGTTCAAGTCCAGCTGTGCGGCTTCCTGGGCGGCCTTTACAGCATCGGCCTGTGCATCGAACTCCTGTGCCTGCCAGCGCAGGGCGGCCAGGTTGTCCTCGACGTCCTGGAAGGCGCCGAGCACCGTTTGGCGATAGGTCGCGACGGTGCCGTCGTACGCTGCGCCTGCCTTGTCGACGGCCGCCGAGCGTGCGCCCGCGTCGAACAGCGTGGCCGCCAGCGATGGACCGATCGACCACACGCGGCTCGGCAGCGTGGCAAGGCGTGTAAGCGTATTGGCGGAAAGCCCGGCCGATGCACCCAGCGTCAGCGTCGGGAAGTAGGCAGCCTTGGCTACGCCGATCTGCGCGTTGGCCGCCGCCATGCGACGTTCTGCAGCGGCAATGTCGGGGCGGCGCTCCAGCACCGACGAGGGCACTTCGAGCGGAATCTCCGGCAACGCGGGCAACTCATCCACGTTGGAGGCGTTGACCGGCGCGAGCGAGAACTCGGCCGGCGGCTTGCCGATCAGTACCGCGATGGCGTGTTCGAGCTGCGCACGCGTGACCTCGCTGTCGAGTAACAGCGCCTGCGCCTGCTTGAGCTGCGTTTGCGCGGTCAGCACGTCGGAGCGCTGCGCCACGCCCACGGCATACTGGTTCTGCGTGAGCTTCAGGAACCGCTCGTAATCGGCCACGGTGCGCTGCAGGACGGCCTTCTGTGTATCCGTGACACGCAATTGAAAATAGTTCTGCGCAAGCGCCGCCTGTGCTGACAGCAGCGCCGAGGCGAGATCGCCTGCGCTGGCCTGTGCACTGGCCTCATTCGACTCGACCGAGCGGCGGATGCGGCCCCACAGGTCCAGTTCCCAACTGGCGTCGAGCGACAGGCTTTGCGAGTTGAGCAGGCTTGGGGTGCCGGTCGATAGGCTACCGTCCGGATTGACCGTGGTGCGTACCGAGCGGCTGCGCGTGGCCGACGCGCTGGCGCCCAGCGTCGGGTAAAACGCCGCCCGCGCCGATTGCACCAGAGCCTGCGCCTGCCGGTATTGCGCTTCGGCGACCAGGATGTTCTGGTTGGCGGCGGCGACCTGTTCTTCAAGCGCGTCCAGTTGCGGGTCGTTGAAGATCGCCCACCAGGTGCCGCGGGCGATGGCGTCATTGGGCGTGCCGACCTTCCAGTCGCCGGCTTCCTTGTAGTGCTGCGGCACCTCGGCATCCGGGCGTCGGTAGTCGGGGCCGACGGCGCATGCCGTGACGAGCGCGCAGGCGGCAAGCGCCGTCATGCGTACGAACGTGCGCGACAGCAGGCCGGAACGGTTGAGGGCTTGATCGCCTCTTTTCATGTCAGCTTCCTTGCGAATCCAATGCGGGCAACGGTGTGTCCTTGCTGCGCCCCGCGCGGCGCAGGCGCAGCCGGTCGAGCGCCAGGTAGACCACCGGCGTGGTGTAGAGCGTGAGGATCTGGCTGACCAGCAGCCCGCCCACGATGGAAATCCCGAGTGGCGTGCGCAGTTCGGCGCCGTCGCCACGGCCGAGTGCCAGGGGCAACGCGCCCAGCAGCGCCGCCATCGTCGTCATCAGGATCGGCCGGAAGCGCAGCACGCAGGCGTGGAAGATGGCATCTGCCGGACTCATGCCCTGGCTGCGCTCCGCCTCCAGGGCGAAGTCGATCATCATGATGGCGTTCTTCTTGACGATACCGATCAGCAGGATCACGCCGATCAGCGAAATGATGGAAAAGTCCGTATCCGTGATGATCAGCGCCAGCAGCGCGCCCACCCCGGCCGAGGGCAGCGTGGAAAGAATCGTGATCGGATGCACATAGCTCTCATACAGCACGCCCAGCACGATGTAGATCGTGATGAGGGCAAAGAGGATCAGCATCGGCTGACTCGAGAGCGAATCCTGGAACGCCTTGGCGGTGCCCTGGAAGCTGCCGTGCACGCTGGTCGGCACGCCGATGCGGTTCATGGCGTCCTGGATGTCCCGCGTGGCACCGGACAACGACGCCCCGGGCGCCAGGTTGAATGAGATCGTGCTGGCAGCAAACTGGCCCTGGTGGTTGACCGCCAGCGCCGTGTTGGTCGGCTCGTAGTGCGAGAAAGTCGACAGCGGCACCTGCGCACCCGTCGACGTGATGAGGTAGATGTCACGCAGGCCATCCGGGCTCTGCCAGTACTGCGGCGCGGCTTCCATCACCACGCGGTACTGGTTGAGCGGGTTGTAGATCGTGGACACCTGGCGCTGCCCGAAGGCGTTGTTGAGCGCATTGTCGATGTCGCTCGGGTTGATGCCGAGCGACTTGGCCTTGTCGCGGTCGATGACGAGCGAGGTCTGCAGGCCCTTGTCCTGCGTGTCGGTGTTGACGTCCACCAGCGACTTCACCTGCGTCAGTGCCTGCTTGATCTTCGGGTCCCACGTACGCAGTTCGTTCAGGTCGTCCGCCTGCAGCGTGTATTGATACTGCGCATTGCTGGCACGGCCACCGACGCGGATGTCCTGCACCGATTGCAGGAACAGGTTTGCGCCTGGCTCGCGCGCGAGCTTGCCGCGCAGCCGGTTGATCACCTGATCGGCAGACAGCTTCCGTTCGGCCAAGGGCTTGAGCTGAATGAACATGAAGCCGCTGTTGCGCTGGCTGCCCCCCGTGAAGCCCACGACATTCTCCACTGCCGGGTCCTGCTGGATGATGTGGATGAAGTCCGTCACCTTGGTGCGCATGGCCTGGAAGGAGATGGCCTGGTCCGCCTGAATGTTGCCGATCACGCGGCCGGTGTCCTGCTGGGGGAAGAATCCCTTCGGCACGATCACGTAGAGGTAGACGTTCAGGCACACCGTGGCCAGCAGGATCAGCAGTGTGAGCCAGCTGTGCCGCAGCGCCCACGCCAGCGAGTTGCGGTACAGGTCGAGCAGCGCGTTGAAGAAGCCCTCGGTCTTGCGATGGAACCAGCCGTGCTCTTCTTCGGCGGCCGGCTGGAGCAAGCGCGCGCACATCATCGGCGTGGTGGTGAGCGATACGACCAGCGACACCAGGATGGCCACTGACAGCGTCACCGCGAACTCGCGGAACAGGCGCCCCACGATGCCGCCCATGAGCAGCAGCGGGATGAAGACCGCAATGAGCGAGAGACTCATCGACACCACCGTGAAGCCCACCTCGCGCGCGCCCTTGAGTGCCGCCTGCATGGGCCGCATGCCGTTCTCGATATGGCGCGAGACGTTTTCGAGCACCACGATGGCATCGTCGACGACAAAGCCCGTGGCGACGGTCAGCGCCATCAGCGACAGGTTGTCGAGACTGTATCCGCACAGGTACATCACCCCGAACGTGCCGACGAGCGATACCGGGACCGCGACACTGGGGATGAGCGTCGCGCGCACGTTGCGCAGGAACAGGAAGACCACCATGATCACCAGCGCGATCGACAGCACCAGCGTGCGCTCCACGTCCTTGAGCGACGCGCGGATGGTGGGCGTGCGGTCCATCATCACGTCCAGGTTGATCTGCGCGGGGATGGTGTTGCGCAGGTAGGGCAGCACCGCGTTGATGCGGTCGACCGTGTCGATGATGTTCGCGCCCGGCTGCCTGCTGATGATGAGCAGCACCGAGGGCTTGCCGTTGGCGGAGCCGTAGTTGCGGATGTCCTGTACGCCGTCGGTCACCTCCGCGACATCGGACAACCGCACTGGAGACCCGTTGCGCCACGCGACGATGAGCGATTGGTATTCGACGGCCTTCTTGGCCTGGTCGTTGGCGTAGATCGTCCATACCCGATCGCCGGATTCCAGCATGCCCTTGGGCTTGTTGGCGTTGGTGCTGGCGATGACGGTGCGCACGGTCTCCATCGAGATGCCGTACTTGTTCAGCGCGGTCGGGTTCAGCTCCACGCGCACTGCGGGCAGCGACGCGCCGCCGATGTTGACCTGACCCACGCCGCTGACCTGCGACAGCTTCTGCGCGAGGATGGTTGACGCCGCGTCGTACAGCTCGCCGCGCGACATGGTGTCGGAGGTGAGGCCGAGGATCATGATCGGCGCATCGGCCGGATTGACCTTGCGATACGTCGGGTTGCTCGGCAGGCCCGACGGCAGCAGGCTGCGCGAGGCGTTGATGGCGGCCTGCACGTCGCGCGCCGCACCGTCAATGTCGCGCGACAGATCGAATTGCAGCGTGATGCGCGACGAGCCCAGCGAGCTGGACGACGTCATTTCCGTAATGCCGGCGATGCGGCCAAGCGAGCGCTCCAGCGGCGTCGCCACGGTGGCCGCCATGGTTTCAGGGCTCGCGCCGGGCAGGGAGGCACTGACGGAGATGGTCGGGAAGTCCACCTGCGGCAGCGGCGACACCGGCAGCAGCCGGAAGGCCGCCATGCCGGCCAATGCCACGCCGATGGTCAACAGCGCCGTGGCAACCGGCCGCGCGATGAACGTGGCGGACAGATTCATGGCTGGCCGCCGGGTTGGTTGGCACCGGGCGTGCCGTGGCGGCCGGTGCGACGCTGCGCGCGGCGCGTGCGCCAATCACGCAGGCGATGGCCGACGTTGTCGAACGCGAGGTAGATCACCGGCGTCGTGAACAGGGTCAGCACCTGGCTCACCAGCAGGCCGCCCACCATCGTGATGCCCAGCGGCTGGCGCAATTCCGAGCCCACGCCTGTGCCCAGCATCAGCGGCAGTGCACCCAGCAGGGCCGCCATCGTGGTCATCAGGATCGGGCGGAAGCGCAGCAGGCACGCCTGATGGATGGCGTCACGCGGTTTCATGCCGTGCTCCCGCTCGGCCTCCAGCGCGAAGTCGATCATCATGATGGCGTTCTTCTTGACGATGCCGATCAACAGGATGATCCCGATGATGGCGATGAGGCCCATGTCCTTGCCGGCGATCAGCAGTGACAGGAGCGCGCCCACGCCCGCCGAAGGCAGTGTCGACAGGATCGTCACAGGGTGGATGGTGCTTTCGTACAGCACGCCCAATACGATGTACATCGTGATGACGGCCGCCAGGATCAGCCATAGCTGGTTGGACAACGATGCGCGGAACGCCAGCGCCGCGCCCTGGAAGCTGGTCTGCATGCTGGCCGGTAGGCCGATTTCCTGTTCGACGGCGTTGATTGTGTCGACCGCCGCGCCAAGCGACGCCCCTGGCGCCAGGTTGAACGAGATCGTCGCGACGGGGAACTGGCCCTGGTGGTTCACCACCAGCGAGCCGGGCTGCTCGACGAGCGTGGCAAACGCACCCAGCGGCACCTGCTGCCCGCTGCTGGAGGCCACGTGCAGGTCGTAGAGCGATTGCGGACCGCGCTGCATCCTCGGGTCCGTTTCAAGTACCACGCGGTACTGGTTCGACTGCGTGAAGATGGTCGATACCAGGCGCTGGCCATAGGCGCTGTAGAGCGCGCTGTCGACGGCCGCCATCGTGATGCCATAGACGGCCGCCTTGTCGCGGTCGACCTGCACGTACGCACGCAAGCCGTTGTCCTGCAGGTCGCTGGCGACATCGCGCAGCTCATGGGTCTGCTGCAGGCGCTCCACCAGCCGGGGAACCCATTTGGAAAGGTTCTTCGGATCCGGGTCTTCCACCGTGAACTGGTACTGCGTGCGGCTGACGCGGTCTTCGATCGTCAAGTCCTGCACGGGTTGCATGTACAGGGAAATGCCTGCCACCTTGGCCAGTTCAGGCTGCAGCCGCTGAATGATCTCGCTGGCGCTGGCGTCGCGCTCGTCCTTCGGCTTCAGGTTGATCAGCATGCGGCCGCTGTTGAGCGTGGTATTCACGCCGTCCACGCCGATGAACGACGAGAGGCTCTCGAC
>JAGWNU010000189.1 GCA_028871175.1 Burkholderiaceae bacterium
GACCTGGACCGCTTCATGATCGTCGCCGTGGGCGACTTCAACATGGGCGCGATGGAGAACAAGGGCCTGAACATCTTCAACACGAAGTACGTGCTGGCCAATGCGGAGACGGCCACCGATGTGGACTTCGCCAACATCGAATCGGTGGTCGGCCACGAATATTTCCACAACTGGACGGGCAACCGCGTCACCTGCCGCGACTGGTTCCAGTTGAGCCTGAAGGAAGGCCTGACGGTGTTCCGTGATCAGGAATTCTCCGCCGATATGGCGGCACAAGCGGCCGCGCAAGCCGGCAACGAAGCCGCCGCGGCCAGCGCCCGCGCCGTCAAGCGCATCGAAGACGTGCGCGTGCTGCGGCAGGCGCAGTTTCCGGAAGATGCCGGGCCGATGGCCCACCCGGTGCGGCCCGACAGCTACGAAGAAATCAATAACTTCTACACCGTCACGGTGTACGAAAAAGGCGCGGAAGTCGTGCGCATGTATCAGACGCTGCTCGGCCGCGACGGCTTCCGCAAGGGCATGGACCTGTACTTCCAGCGCCACGATGGCCAGGCTGTCACCTGCGACGACTTCCGCGCTGCCATGGCCGATGCCAACGGCCGCGACCTCACGCAATTCGGCCGCTGGTATAGCCAGGCCGGCACGCCTGTCGTCGCAGTCGAAGGCCATCACGATGCGGCCACGCACACCTACACGCTCACGCTGCGCCAGCGCTGCGAACCGGTCGGCATCGAAGTCAACAGCGGCATCCAGAAGCAACCGTTCCACATTCCGTTTGCGATCGGGCTGATCGACAAGCAGGGCCAGGATCTGCCCCTGCGTTTGCGTGGTGAAACCGCATCGGCCTCGCCCGTGACCACGCGCGTGCTGGACTTCACCGAAACCAAGCAGACCTTCGTCTTCGAAGATGTGGCCGAAGCGCCGTTGCCCTCGCTGCTACGCAATTTCTCGGCGCCGGTGATCGTTGAATACGGCTATACGACCGAGCAGCTCACGTTCCAGCTCGCGCACGATTCCGACCCGTTCAACCGCTGGGAAGCCGGCCAGCGCCTGGCCACCGACACGCTGCTGCGCATGGTGACGGACATCCAGCACGGCCGCGCGCCGGTGGTGGATCCGGCGCTGGTCGAAGCCCTGCGTGCCGTCGTCGCCGACGCCTCGCTTGATCCGGCCTTCCGCGAGCAGATGCTGATCCTGCCGGCCGAAGGCTATCTGGCCGAGCGCATGGACGTGGCTGATCCGGCAGCCATTCATACGGCGCGTCGTACGCTGCGCCGCACGCTTGCGGAAGCCCTCAACACCGAGCTGCTGCGCGCGTATCACGACAACCAGACCGACGGGCCGTATTCGCCCGATGCGGTATCGGCCGGCAAGCGCGCACTCAAGAACATCACCCTCGGCTATCTCGTGGAAACCGAAGCGCCCGACGCGTTGGCGCTGGCCGAGCGGCAGTACGCCAACGCTACCAACATGACCGACCGCATGGGCGCCCTGTCCGCCCTGGTGACCAGCTACGCACCGGGCCGCGAGGCGGCGCTGGCCGATTTCTACACGCGCTTTGCCGACGACGCACTCGTCATCGACAAGTGGTTCTCGCTGCAGGCCATGCAGCCGGGCGCCGCCGGCAAGCCGACGCTGGCGACCGTGCGCGCCCTGATGGCCCATCCCGCCTTCACGCTGCGCAACCCGAACCGCGCGCGCTCCCTGATCTTCAGCTTCTGCTCGGGCAACCCCGCGCAGTTCCATGCCGCCGATGGCTCGGGCTATGCCTATTGGGCCGAGCAGGTGCTCGCGCTCGACGCCATCAACCCGCAGGTCTCTGCCCGCCTGGCACGCGCGCTGGACCGCTGGCGCAAGTACGTGCCCACGCTGCGCGACGCCATGCAGGACGCGCTCAAGCGCGTGGCGGCACATCCGAGCCTCTCGCGCGACGTGCGCGAGATCGTCGGCAAGGCGCTGGCCTGAATGTCGCCGCTTGTATCGTAAAATCGCGCCCGTCTCAGGAGAACCCATGAAGCGCATCAACCTCACCCGCTACCTGATCGAAGAGCAGCGCGAGCACAACACCATCCCGGCCGAGCTGCGTCTGCTGCTCGAAGTCGTGGCGCGCGCCTGCAAGGCGATCTCGCACAACATCAACAAGGGGGCCCTTGCCGGCGTGCTCGGCTCGGCCGGCACCGGCAACGTGCAGGGCGAAACCCAGCAGAAGCTGGACGTGATCGCCAACGAAGTCCTGCTCGAAGCCAACGAATACGGCGGCAACCTGGCCGCCATGGCCTCGGAAGAGATGGAATCGTTCTACGAGATTCCGCACCGCTATCCGAAGGGTGAATACCTGCTGCTGTTCGATCCGCTCGACGGCTCGTCCAACATCGACGTGAACGTCTCGATCGGCACGATCTTCTCGGTGCTGCACATGCCGCAGGCGGGCGAGGCCGTGACCGAAGCCGACTTCCTGCAGCCCGGCGCCAAGCAGGTCGCCGCCGGCTATGCCGTGTACGGCCCGCAGACCACGCTGGTGCTGACCGTCGGTAACGGCGTGCACATGTTCACGCTCGATCGCGAAGTCGGCAGCTTCGTGCTCACCAGCCGCGACGTGCAGATTCCGGCAGACACCAAAGAGTTCGCCATCAACATGTCGAACATGCGCCACTGGGCACCGCCCGTGCGCCGCTACATCGACGAATGCCTGGCCGGCACCGAAGGCCCACGCGGCAAGGATTTCAACATGCGCTGGATCGCCTCGATGGTGGCGGACGTGCATCGCATCCTCACGCGCGGCGGCATCTTCATGTACCCCTGGGACAAGCGCGAGCCGGGCAAGGCCGGCAAGCTGCGCCTGATGTACGAAGCCAACCCGATGGCCTTCCTGGTGGAACAGGCCGGCGGCGCCGCCACCAACGGCGAGCAACGCATTCTGGACATCCAGCCCGAACAGCTGCACCAACGCGTGGCGGTGGTCCTAGGGTCGAAAAACGAGGTGGATCGCGTCACGCAATATCACCTCGAAGCCAAGAAAACGGCGTAACGCCGCCATCTAAGACTGTTGCTCCGGCGATTCTTGCAGAGCGACAAAAAGTTCTGTTAGAATCTGTGTTTCCGACGCCGCTGTAGCTCAGTCGGTAGAGCAGCGCATTCGTAATGCGAAGGTCACCAGTTCGATTCCGGTCAGCGGCACCAGAATGACGAAAAGCCCAGTCTTCATCGACTGGGCTTTTTGCTTTTGGCCTGCAGAAAAATCAGGCCGCGGGAATGCGCAGCTTCTGCCCCGGATAGATCCTGTCCGGATTCGACAGCATGGGCTTGTTCGCCTCGAAAATCAGCGGGTATTTGTTGGCGTCGCCATAAAACGTTTTTGCGATGGCCGACAGCGTATCGCCGCGCTCGACGGTATGCCATTGCGACTCGGCCGATTCGGTATTGACCGACATCTGATCGTCGACCGATTTGATGCCCTCGACATTGCCGCAGCACAGGACAATCTTTTCGCGCGTGGCCTGGTCAGGCGCGACACCGAACACCTTGGCGGCATCGCCATCGACCTGCACAGACAACGCGGTCGCCGAAAGGCCCTGTTGGGCGATGTATTGTTCGATAGCCGCGCTCTTTGCACGGTTGGAAGCATCTGCATCGGCCGGCGCATCCGCAGGAGCGGCTGCGGCATTACCGTGGAACAGCTTCTCGCCGGCTTCTTTGATAAAGTCAAAAAGACCCATAACGACCTCCATCAGTACACAACGGGGAACGGAAAGTGGGAAGGCGGATGCGCCAGGGGAGCGTCCGCCGCGGCAGTGTAGCCGCTCATGTACGGCCCCTCCATGACGGCTCGGGCGCAAATGCAAACTTCAGCGGCGTATGTGCATTGGCCGCAGCCCGATATGCTGCGATGCAACAAAATCGCTGGCACAATGGTCTACCGATGGAAGCCCAACACAACCGACGGGCAAGCCCCCCTCACCCAGCCTGACGCATCGCCATGAATCGCATGTGGATGAAATCCATCTCCCGGCTGGTCGACGCACTGACCACGCCCGGCTTCGGGCGCCACTCGTGGCCACCCAAGCCTGTCAGGCCGCTCAAGCCCGCCGCGCGCCGGGACGGCCCGCGCCGCGTATGCCCCACACCCACCCAGGGCACCTTCGTCCGCGAACAATTCATCTACGAACCCGAGTCGCCCGCCGTGGTGGCGCGCCGGCCGGAATACTGGCTCTACACACCGCCCACACGCGGCAGCAAGCCCCCCGCATTGATGGTGATGCTGCATGGCTGCAAGCAATCGGCAGAAGTGCTGGCGCATGGCACGCGCATGAACGCACTGGCAGACCGCGAGGGCTTTATCGTGCTGTATCCGGAGCAGCCGCGCCGCGCGCATCCGCAATGCTGCTGGCACTGGTATGACCCCGAGCACGCGGGCGCACGCGAAGCCGATGGCATTGTCCAACTGATCGAACAAACCCTGGCACAAACTGGCGCCGACCCTTCACGTGTGTATCTGGCAGGGCTGTCGGCCGGCGCGGGATTGGCCGGCCTGATGGCATTGCGTCATCCGAAGCTGTTCGCCGCGTTGGCGCTGCATTCGGGCCCGGCCTTGGGTGTGGCACGCTCGCCGGCATCTGCACTGAACCTGATGCGGCGCGGCGCACGCGTCGACCCGCTCGAAGCGCTATCGACCATGGTGGATGTGAACGCCTACCCGGGCATGCCGACGATGATCCTGCACGGTCTGCGCGACGACGCCGTCAACCCGGCCAACCAGGCGCAACTGGCTGCGCAGTTCCGTGCGCTGAACCATCTGGGCGATGGGCGCGGTGTTTCGCGCGACACCTCACGCGGCGACGGCTACGTCCTGCGCAACGACATGCGCGGCGGCGAATGCATTGTCAGCCTGTGTCAACTCACCACCATGGGCCACGCCTGGAGTGGCGGCGACCCACGCTTCGCCTTCCACGCGCCGGGACCGGATTCAACGTGGCTCTGGTGGCAATTCGCGCGCCAGCACGTTCGGCAGACCGCGCTGGCAGCGTGAGCCCACGTCAGAGATCGATCGACTGCTGGACGGGGTTGCGCCCGAGCAATTCGTCAATCAACCCATAGCCGCGCGTCAGCCCGGCATCTTCCGCGGCTTCGCGCGTGGGGAGCGGGCGCTCGTCATGCGAATGGGCGACGAGCGTTTCGACGGCGGTCGGGTCCGCGCCGGACTCGCAGATGCGCACGACAAAATCCCACTGCGTGGGCCCCTGCCCGCCCTTGTCCGATTTGCGCTCGGCACGCGGAATGGCCAGTACGTAGACGTCGAAGTCCTTGTACAGCTCGGTGCGCCAATTCGATTCCATTGTCATGTTGCCTCCCGGAAGACGCCGCAACTTCTCACTTGGCGGTTGCGGCATCGACAGACTTGCCTGCAAAAAACAAGCCGGTACATGACCGGCCAGTCGTTGCATCGTCAGCATTCGCCCTTGCGCGCGTGGCCCGGGGGGCAGTGATACCGGTCGTCGCGATCCCGGCCACGGCCATGCCAGCGACCGTCGTCGCCTCGGTCCCAACCACCGTCACGCATCTGCCAACCGTGCGGGCCTTGCTCCCAACGCGGCTCACGCCAGTGGTAACCCGGGCGGCCATGCTCACGATAGCCGCGACGCCAGACATAGCGGCCGTCGCGCCATTGCCAGTAACCCGGTACCCATACGTAGCCCGGCTGCAAGACTGGCACGGGCTCATACTGGGGCGGCGGTGGCGCGTAGGTCGGGCCGATCTGCACGCCGATCGACACCTGGGCCTGCGCCGGCAAAGCGATCGAACCAGCGACACCGGCAGCCGCCAAGCATGCAGCGAGAATCCATGCGTTCTTCTTCATGTGGGGACCTCCTTTTCAAAGCAATCGAGCTTGAGTGCATCGTAGCATCGCGTTTCGCCCCCGCCTCTAGGGTGTTACGCGGCGTTACCTCCGTTACCGGAGACCGGACATGTATTCACGTTTGCGTGACGTTGCGGTCGTTCCTCCCCCAGCCATGCGCAAAACGCCTGCACGACCTCGTCACCCAGATTGCGCGCGGGGCTGTACCAGTAGTAGCTGCGCGCGACCAGCGCGAGATCCGGAAACGGCGCCACAAGACGCCCCTCCTCCAGATCCTCCGCGATGAGCGCCGATGGTCCCATCGCGACACCCAACCCATCGATGGCGGCCTGAATCGACAGATAGAAATGCTCGAACGTGAGCGCATGCGCTGGCCGCAGGTTCGGCACGCCTGCCAGCACCAGCCAGCTGGGCCACACCGAAGGCAGCGTGTCCGAATGCAATAGCGTGTGATGCCGCAAGTCGGACGGCGTCGATAGCGGCAAGCGCTCCAGCAACACCGGGCTGCACACCGGAAAGCGGCTCTCGTCCAGAAAGCGCCCGGATTGAAAACCCGCATGAATCTCCGGCCCGCCACGGATGATCACGTCGAAATGATCAGGCAAGTCTTCGATCTCTTCGATGGAGGTGGTCAGCCGCACCTCCACGCGCGGAAAGCGCATCTGAAACGTGGAAAGCCGCGGAATCAGCCAGCGCATCGTGAACGTCGGGATGCTGTTCACACGGAGGATGCGCACGGCATCGCGGTCGCGCAGCGCCTGGCTGGCCATGCTGATGCGGTCAAGCGCTACGCCAATCTCGGCAAGGTAGCGTTGGCCCGCATCGGTCAGTTCCACACGCCGATTCAGCCGACGAAACAACGACACACCCAGCCACGCCTCCAGCGCCTGGATATGACGGCTGATCGCGCCATGCGTGACGCTCAGTTCTTCGCCCGCGCGCGTAAAACTGAGGTGGCGCGCCGCCGATTCAAAGGCGCGCACGGCATTCAGAGGGGGCAGCTTGCGCATATTGCGTGAGTTTTTTTCACAGATTGAGTCAGTATATATCGATTGTTGAGCAAACTTTGCGGCGTTACGCTGGCGTCTTCTTGCTCTCGCTGCCACGGCGTCGAGTGAGAAAAATCGACCCGATTCTCGCTTTCGCAC
>JAGWNU010000015.1 GCA_028871175.1 Burkholderiaceae bacterium
TCGAGCACCTGAAGGAGTCCGTAATACGTGGGCGACTCCACCGCCACCGTATCGCCGGGCTGCGCCACGGCGCGCAGTGCAAGGTTGACCGCCTCGATGCAACCGTGCGTGACCACCACGTCGTCCGGCGCAATCTGCACACCCATGTCGAGCGCACGCCGGGCCACGGCGATCTGCAGCTCCGGATGCCCGTTGGGCCTCACCGGCTGCGTCAGCAGCAGCGGATGCCTGCGCAGCACCTGCGAGGCGATCCGGTTGAGCGCGGCCGCCGGATACAGCGTGGCTGCTCCGCTCGCGCCGGACAGATCGACGCGCACATCCGCCTGCTGACCGCGCGCGACGATCGCCGACACACGCGCGTGCACACCGACATATGCGGCCGGGTCGGGCGTGGACACCTCGGGCTCCTTCACCGGCGCCAGCAGGGCACGGCGCGGCTGGCGTACGAAATACCCGGAGCGCTCGCGGGCCTCCAGCCAGCCCTCCGTCTCGAGGTGCCGACACACCTGCAGCGCAGTGGAGAGACTCACCGCATGCGTGCGCATCAATGCGCGCACCGACGGCATCCGCTCGCCCGGAGCCAACACCCCGCTACGGATCGCGCCGAGGTAATGATCGGCAAGCGTCCGGTACAGCGGCTGCGCGGGCGGTGAAGTCAACTCGGTGACAGACATGGCGGGCGGGAACGCGGTGAGGTGTCCGGCACATCATGCCGCCAGCGCCACCGGCGCAACAGATACAGAGAACGCAAAACTGTACCGCAACAGATCGCCCCGAAGGCCCGGCTGCTGTGCCACATGCGGTGGCGTCTGTGCCTGTTGATGCACCGCGTGCGCGCCTACGCTGCGGTCATGTTGAGGAGAGCGACATGACGACAAGCCCCCCTACTTTCGACGACACATGGCTGGCGCTGCGCGCTGGGCATGACGCCCTGCATTGGCTCGCGGCCGGCACGACCCTGATTGCCCTTGAAGGCAGCCTGCGGATCGAACCGGTGGCGCGCTCGGTTCACCTGCCGCAGGCGCTGGGGGCAGGTTACGCATACGTGGTGGAAACGTCGGGATGGTGGCGACTCCTGGCGCACGATCGCACGGGCGCCACGCTGCGCATCGTGGGTGTCTCGCACGGCACGCCGCGCCTGCCAGTGCGAGCGGTATGGGATCGGATACGCAACTGGATGCAGCCGCGCGAGACTTCGCGCGGCTGAACTTGGAACTGGCACGAGCGCCGCTCCGCCGGCGTGTGCTGTGGCGCGGCAGGACGCTTGCCATCGTCCTTGCGGATGGATGCGTTTTCAAAGTCGCCCGGATCTTCCTCGCCGACGCCGCTTTCGCTTGGGATCGCGGGTGTCACCGGCCGGACGCCCGATCCGCCGGGCGGTGCCTTCGCATGGTCGCCGGACGCATGGCCGGGTTGATCACGTGCAGGCGCGTTCATGGCTGCTTGCGGCTGTTCTGGTGCTGCCCCAGGCGCTGCTGATTCTGCGGCATCTGGCCCTCCTGGGCGGTGCCCCGGCTGTCCTCGGCAGGCACGCGCATCGGACGCTTGGCCGACTGGCCGGTACCGTGCTGCATCGAAATGCGCTCCGCGCGGTCAGCTTCCGCGCGCTCGCCTGCGGCGCCCCGCGTCTGCTGCTCGTCGGTCTTCCGTTCGGCCCGCTGCGCAGCGGGCTTTTGCTGCGAATGTTGCTTCATCGTCAGACTCCTCGTCGGTTACGGACGACATGCCCGTCCCCACGGCGACGCAATGAACGTGCCGCCCCGCGCCCCACCGCAACGGATGGGGTGGCCATCTCCTTCACGGGTATCCGGCTTGCTGCGCTGGCAGTGTCGCGCCTTCGCGCACAAGCACGCATGGAGAATCCACATGGCAACCAGCAACCTGTATCGCACGGGAGAATCGCCGGCCCAGACCGGCAAGGGACACGGCACCGATGCACTCGGCCCCTCCGACAGTTCCGACTCGGGCAGCGACGTGATGGGCGGCCCGGGCCTGGGCAGCGACGTCGAAGACCGCTTTGACGAGGACCCCGTTGTCCATCCGCGTGGCAAGGCGGCCGACCGCACGGCCGGAGCGGACCTTGGCGACGCCAACCTCGACAGCGACACCGATTCCACCGGCACCGGGGAGCGTCGCGCCGCCGGCCATGAGCCCGTCATCCGGGAGGGCGGCGACATCATGCCCGACGCCATCCACGACCTGAACGACCCGCAGGTCGACCTCCCCATCGACGACGAAAGCTTCGAGCACGCGACCGGCCTCGCTGGCGAAAACGATGACGCCGATGCGCCCGACGCGGTCGATCTGGACGAAGCCGCGATCGACCCGCAGCCGGGCGCCCGCGATGTCCCGGTGCAATCGCCCGCGGGCAGCGGAACGGACTGGTCGGACACCATGCGGCGCAGCCGGCCCACCTACAAGGGCAGGCGCGTGCCGGGCCAGCATCGGGGCTAGCAGCCCCGCCGGATGCACGCCAAGCAAGCTGCGCCATCCGCGCCTAGACTGGCGACGGACCGGCGCCTCGCACGAGAGGACACGGCCCGCCGCGCCCACGTCTGGGCGCTTACCCCGCTCCCTCCCATGACCCGTCACCACCGTTCCATACGTGCCGCCGCGCTGACGCTTGCCGCCGTGGCCTTCCCGCTGATCGTGTCCGCACAAGGCACGCAGCCGCCCGCCCGCGTGCGCGCCACCATCAACGCCGTGCATGGCAACGCGGTCGACGTGACCGACACCTCGGGCACCAAGGCCACCGTCGCGCTGCCCGCAAACGTGAGCGTGACGCAGGTCGCGCCGATCGAGCCGTCGGCCATCCAGGCTGGCAGCTACATCGGCACGGCTGCCGTCAGGCAGACGGATGGCACGCTGCGTGCACTGGAAGTCCACGTCTTTCCGGAGGCCATGCGCGGCACCGGAGACGGCCATCGCCCATACGATCTCGGCGCCAACAGCAGCATGACCAACGGCACGGTCGAACAGGCCGGCCCGGTCACTGGCGCCAGGGGGCGCGCGCTTTCGGTCAGGTACAAGGATGGGGAACAGCGGATCGTGGTGCCGCCGGAAGTACCGATCGTCACCTTCGCTCCGGGGCGGCGCGACGAACTGAAAGCCGGCGCGCACGTCGTGATGTTCGTGCGCGCCGACGCGCAAGGCGTGCTGACCGCGCAGCGCGTGCTGGTCGGCAAGGACGGCATGGTCCCGCCGATGTAGGGATGGAGACGGGCCAGCCTCGCACGCTGGCCCGCTTGCCTAGAACGGCTTGCTGACCGACAGCAGGAACGTGCGCCGCGGCGCGAACTGCGGCGCCCCCACGCCGATACCCGTGCCGTCGCGCAGCTGATAGCTGCGATCGAACACGTTGAGCACGGTCAGGCGCGTCTTGAACTTGCCCAGCATTGGGAGGTTGAAGTCGCGCCCCGCGCCCAGGTTCATCTGCCAGTAGGCCGGCAGGTGATCCGTATTGGCAAAGCCGTTGCGCAGGCCGGTGCCGAACAGCGCATCGGCCATCCACGTGGTCCCCCAATACTTGTACGAGACGCCGGCCGATGCGGTCAGACGCTGGTCATGGTCGAGGTTGACCCAGTGGTTGTTGATGAAGGCCAGTTCGTCGGCGCCGAAGTTGAACTGGCCCGTTTCGATCCCCTTGCCCTGCGCGCGCGATACCGCCAGGTTCAGGTACGCGCCGAAATTGCCGTTGCGGTAATTGGCGCTGCCTTCCAGGCCATAGATGCGGCCGCGCTCGAAGTTGAAGGCCGAGTACAGCAGCGCATTGCCGAACTGCCCTTCGTCCTGCAGGTGGCGCACGTCGCGATAGTACGCGTCCAGACCGAGTGTCAGGTGCGGCGAGAGCTGATGCGAGATGCCGAGGTCGAAATAGTTGGAGCGTTCCGACTTGACCGCCGTGTTGGCATCCGAGGGCAGCGCATTCGTCGTGCCGTTGAAGGCCTGCACCGTGGTCGTGTCGAACTTTTCGGTCGGCGGCGGCGTGAAGTAGCGCGCGTAGCCCGCGTGGACGCGCGTGCGACTGCTGATGTCGTATGTCAGACCCAGGCGCGGGCTGAGCTGCTGCTCGCTGACGATGGTGTTGACGTGGTCATAGCGCGCGCCGTAGTTGACGGTGAGACGGTCGGTGGGCTTCCACTCGTCCTGCAGGTACACGCCCATCGTCGTGCCGCTGCCGCTGCGGTTATCGCCGATGGTGAACGGCGTGGTGCTTGTCTGCGCACCGGTGGCGTCGGCCGCAAACACGCTGGAGGTGTTGTCGGCAACGTAGCGTTCGCGCTGCACGAACACGCCGGCACGCAGCGTGTGCCGGTCGTTGAGCTTATAGCTGGCGTCGCCCTGCACGCCGTAGGCCTCGTTGCGGCGCGTGATGTCGGCGGCCACGCCGTTGTACACGAGATCGCCCACCGGGTCCGGCATGTAATCGATACGGCTGGCGCGGCGGAACAGCGACACCTGGTAGTCCAGCTGGGGCGACACCTTCTGCTGGTACGTGAGGATCTGGAAGTCGGTCTTCTCTCGCTGGTTGGCGTCGAGCGCCTCCGACGCCGGCGGCACCACACCCGCCAGCGTGAACTTCGGTTCAAGCCCGGGGCGCGTCGGAATCTGGAAGCGGCTGTTGGCCGTGCCGAACATGAAACTCACGCGGCTGTCGTTGTCGAGCAGGTACGAGAGCATGCCAAACGACTTGTTCTGCGTGGTGTGGTCATGCGTGGCGTTGCGATTGCCCGTGGGGTTCTCGATCCCAAGGTTGTTTTCGACAAACACGCCCGAGAGGTAATAGCTGAAGCGGTCTTTCGACCCCTGGAGCTGCGCATTCACCTGGTGCGTGGCGTTGCTGCCGAGCACCGTGCCGATCTCGCCACTGACAGCCTTCGGCTCGTCGTCTTCGTCACCCGCCGCGCCCTTGGTCTGGATATCGACGACGCCCGCGGTGCGATAGCCGTACTGCGCCGGCAATGCACCGGTCAGCACGTTGATCTGGTTGGCGAAGCGCGTGTCGAGCATCTGGCCGAAGCCGCTGATCGGCTCGGGAATGATCACGCCATTGATGCGGTACTGCAGGTTGGCGTGGTCGCCACGCACGTGCAGTTGGCCGGACGAGTCCTGCACGACGCCGGGCGCCTGCAGCAGTACCTGGTTCAGCGGCGTGGCATCGCCCTGCGGCAGGCGCGCGATGTCGTCGGTGTCGAACTTGTAGACGGAGCTGCCGGTATCGGGCGACAGCGCATTGCGTGCGGCGTCCAGGCGCTTGGCGGTCACGCGGGTTTCGTTGAGGTCGCGCACGCTGGTGGCGGAGGCGGCGGGCGTCGGCGTGGCGGCTTCCTGCGCGAAGGCGGTCACTGCGGCCACGGAGGGCAGGACGGCGGCAAGCGCCATCACCAGCTTGCGGGGCTGGAACGGAATCATGAAAGACCTTTGAATCGAGCGAATGCGTCAGACAGCGGCGCGCGCATCAACGCGCGAGCCAACGGGCAAGGCACAGATCAAAGGCAGGACGGAGGATCGCGCGAACACACGGCGACCGGGAAGACCGGTGCCGCTGCATGAAAGCCGATGTGCGGAAAATGCCAGCGCCGCGTATGCGACAGACGCAGCGCCACGACCATCGGCAACGCCGCGGCGAGCGCGGCAAAGGCAGCGCACTGCAGACACGCCGCGTGCTCCTGCACGGGCTGGCTGCGCTCGCTGCCGGCACCGGGTCTGGCAGTGACGGGTTGCCCAACGGATGCCTCTTCGCTCCAATGGGACAGCGCATGCCGCAGCGCGCCCTGCTGACCGAACAGCAGCAGCACGGTCAACAGGCAAGCCAGCCAACGCGGATGCAGGAGGGAGGAGCGGTACGGGCGCACGATCAGAGGGCGGAGCCGGCATGCGCGGCACCACAGAGCCCGCACGCCAATGCAACTAAGTTGCGAATTCTGACATCAGCCACCCGATTCGGCAATCCGCCGGGCGGGTGGCTGATCAACCCGATACCCTACCGCCCGTGTATTACAGGCGCGTGTGTGCAAAGCCGGGCGCAAGGCCGGTCGGCAGGCCCAGGGCGGGCACCGACACGCGCGTCCAGCTGGAGCGCGTCTTGCGGGCCGTCTCTTCGCGTTGGGCGGGCGCGCCCACTTCGGTGGCATCGTGCAGGCTGGCGAGCCAGGCGCCATAGTCGAACCAGCCGTCGCGCACAAGCTGCTCGCCCACGCAATGGGCAAAGCGGTCCGACTTCGGCAGGAAGCAGAGTTCGAAGCCTTCGGTCTCACGCCGGCCATGCATCCAGCGATGCGGCACCTGGTGATGGGCAAGCGCCTCCGACAGACGGGTGCCATAACGCTGCTGGGCCTGCCGGCGTGCGCCGATCACGTAGAAGCCGTCGAGCAGCCGGCGCAGCCCCAAGGCGGAGCGTGCATGGCGAACCTCGGCATCGACCAGCAGCGCTCGGTTCTGCGTACGTGCCTGCAGCGCCAGCGCCGCGAAATGGTGCGCGCCCCACTCATTCATGTAGAACAGCTCGCCCCCGGCAAAATCGTAGGCGCGCAACAGGTTGGGCTGATCCGCATACCGGAACACGTGGCGCTTGTTGGCCTCGAAATCCGCGTCGGTGCTATGCGGAATGCGGCGGCAATGCTGGTGCGCAAACACCAGCATGCTCGGAAACGAATGCACCGAGCACGGCGATTGCGCCAACCCTGTCACCGCGCGAATGTCGATCTTGCGGTGTTCACGGCGCACGCCCACGAGCTGGCTCAGGTGGTGGTGAAGATCATCCACCCAATCGGCGTGGGGCAGGTGTTTGGGAAACAGCTGGTGCGCCGGCTCGGCCACGCCGGCATCGAACAGGAACGGCACGCTTTTGTGCCAGATATCGAGTTTCCAGTGCGACAACGCATCGCTCTCGGTACGGTGGTGCGCGACCGATTGCGTGACGTTGAAGGCTCGCGACTGGATTAACCAGTGCGAGGCCGCATGCAGCAGATTGGAAACGTTCATGTCACCCCCCGGAAGACTGAATCGTTTGTTTGGCAGGTCGCCGACATCGCTCTGATGGATGGCGAGTGTTCAGCACTGTAAAAACCAACGACTCAACCGTACCCCACTTTAGAGGGGTATGCCATGAAGTTTGTTGAAGTCCGTGTTAATAAAAATACACATTGGCCGAGGGGACTTGCCAGGCGCGCAGCATGCTGCTTCACGAAACACGCTCCCAGCCGCGTTCAGAAGGCGAAGACGGCTTGCAATCCGGGCCGGACCGCACCCGCCGCGCCAGCGGGTCAGACCAGGCACATGTCGGAGACTTCCTCGTCCGACAGGCCCCAGGTGGTCGCGTCTTCCACGGTGATGATCACGTCGTCGGACTTGCTCAGGCTGATGCGTTCCGGACGCACGCGCGTCTTGGTGTTGCCCGAATAGAAGACGACGACGTCAGGCTTGAGCGCCGACGCCTCGTTCTGGTTGACGACCACGCCCAGCCGGTTCGTGCGCAGCTTGACCAGCGTGCCGACCGGGTAAATGCCCACGCTGCGCGTGAAGGCCTGGAACACGGTGCGATCGAACTGGGTGTCGGTGCGCGCCATCATGTATTTGAGCGCCTGCGCCGGCGACCACGCATGGTGGTAGGGGCTGCTCGAGGTAAGCGTGTCGTACACATCGCAGATGGCGCCCATCTTCGCCCACAGGCTGATACCGTCGGCCTTCAGCGCGTCGGGGTAGCCGCTGCCGTCGATGCGCTCGTGATGGTGCAGGCAGATCTCGCGCGCGATTTCACTGAACTGCCCGGTGCCGATCAGCAGGTGGTGTCCCCCCACGGCGTGGGTCTGCAGCAGCGCCAGCTCGTCCTTGGTGAGCGCCGTGCTCTTGTCGAGCAGCGTGCGAGGCATGGCCGACTTGCCGATATCGTGCACCAGCCCGCCCAGCCCGCATTCACGGATCTCGTCTTCGGGCAGGCCCAGCGTCTTGGCCAGCGCCACCATCAGCGCACAGACGGCAAACGAATGCAGGTAGGTGTAATCATCCTTGTTCTTCAGACGCGCCAGCGCGATGAGCGCGTAGGAATTGCGCGCCAGCGAGTTGGAGACGTCGTCCACGAGCAGCAGCGCCTTGTCGGTCTGCAGCGCCCGGCCCATGCGCGCTTCGGCAAACATGTGGCCCAGCACGGCCTTGCCGCTCTGCATGAGTTGCTGGGCATGCTTCCACTCTTCCTTGAGCGATGTGGGCGTCAGCGGGGGACGCGCCGCCACGCTTTCGCGGGTCAGCGGCTCGGGTTCCGGCGCAGCCGCCGGCGCCGGAGCGGGCATCAGCGCCTTGGGAAGGACGTCCTCGCCGCGTTCGGGATCGATCCAGATTTCGGCAATGCCGGCCTTCAGGATGTCGTCGATCTGACCCTGGTGCGACAACTGGAACTGCGAACGCCAGAACGGATGCTTCAGCCAGGACCCGCCCAGCTTCGTCACAAACATACCGACACGCAATTGGTTCGCATCGATTCGCTTCATACCTGCCTGCCTCGGCTCGAAAGTCCGGTTTTTTGAATGAAATGGGAGCGGTGCACCAGCCGACACGGGTGCCGTGTTCGCTGCTCTGCGTGGGTGCTCTGGCCCACAAGCGAGTCCACCCCGTCGGTTTATCGGCGTCCCCGCATAAAACTTGAGGCAAAAGTGGCCCGAGCGGCGCGCAGGCGGGCAGTTCCGTGCAGGGCACATCACGCGCTACCGCGCTCCGGGCAACCGGCGGCGTGCGTCAAGACCCTCGCGTGTCGGGCTGGCGATTGGATGCAGGCGGCGTACACTACCGTCCAAGGATGCGCATCCGACATGACTCACGATCCCACATCCCACCGCAAGCAGGCCAGCCCCGATGATTTCGCGCTCAACCGCGATGCCATCCGCTGGCTGGCGTCCCTGCCCGATGAGGTCCGTCCCATTGAACTGGGCCGCAAGTTCCCGCGCATCATCAACACCATCGCCGCCAAGTGGGCTGATTTCATCGGCTGCCGGCGCTACCTGAACAGCCTGCAGATGGACGACCGCGGCGGCCGCCAAGGCTTTCCGTTCGAGATCGTCCAGGAAATCTGCGCGCTGCGCGAGCATTTCGATTCGCTGTACCCGCCCGACAAGGATCTCTGGCAAAAGGCCATTGACGCCGACAGGCGCTGACAATTGCAGCGTGCCACCAGCAACAGCCATCGGCCCGGGAGCGGCTTCTGCCCCGGGCCGTTTTTCATGCAGCTTGCGCGGGACCGGCTGCCAGCTTGTTGAGCAGCGCCAGCAGCGTCTGCCGCTCACCGCCGGACAGATGCGCCGTCACCCTGGCATCGTGCGCAGTGACGGCGCGGGTGATCTCTTCGAGCGTGAGGACTCCCTTGGCGGTGAGCACCAGCCGGAAGGCCCGGCGGTCGGTGGGCGACGGCAGCCGCTCCACCATGCCCATCGCTTGCAGCGTATCGACCAGCAGCACCGCGCCCGAGCGCGCCACCCCGAGGATGCTGGCCAGCTCGGTCAGCTTCAGGTTGGGGTTGTGCGCGATCACGGTCATGGCCGAGAAGCGCGGCGGCGTGATGTTCCACGCCTGCAGCGAGCGCACGAAATCCTCGTAGATGTGGAGCTGTGCGCGGCGCACCGCGTAGCCCACCAGGCCATCGAGCGCGCCGTACTCCACGTCCGCCATGTGCGGGTTGAAATGGCCGGATTCGGCCACGGCGGGGTAGAGGTCGTCGGCTTTGGAACGGCGTGGCATGGCGGCAGCGATGATGAAAGACTCTCGGATTATCGTCGGCGATGCGCCCGTCGACCATCCGCGCGAACGCGCCTCAATTGAGCAGCTTCCATTTACCGTGGTCGATGGTCAGCAGCACGCGCCCGCGCGCATCGAAGCCGAAGTGGTCGGTAGCGGTGTAGTTGAGCACGCCATGCGAGACGACGATGTCATGCTCCGATTCCAGCGCGGCCTTGAGTGCGCGGCGGAATTCCGGCGTACCGGGCTTGGCGTGCTTGAGCGCGACCGGCACGATCCGCTGCAGCACCTGCAGGGCATCCCACGTATGGGCGCCAAACTGGGTGCGGGTGTCGGGGCCATTTGCCTTTTCATAGCGCGTCACGTACTCCAGCGCTGTCTTCTTGCTCGGATGGCTGTCAGGCAACTGCTCGGCCACGATGACTGGCCCCGCAGGCAGGATGGCGCCGTCGACCGCCTTGCCGCCGATGCGGATGAGGTCCTTGGTGGCCGCGCCATGCGTCTGATAGATCGGTCCTGCGTAACCGCGATCGCGCAACGCCGTGTGCGGCAGCGCCGCCCCTGTGCCGGCACCCGCCACCAGGATCGCGTCGGGCTTCAGGCTGATGAGCTTGGCGACCTGGCCGGTGACGTTGGTGTCGGCGCGTGCGTAGCGCTCCACGTCGATCACCTTCAACCCGCGCGACGTCGCGACGGCCGAAAAGTCCTTGAGCCAGCTCTCGCCGTACGCGTCGGCAAAGCCGATGAAGCCGACCGTCTTGATCCCGCTCGATGCCATGCGCGCGGCAATCGCCTCGGCCATCAGCGAGATGGGCTGCGCCAGGCGGAATGTCCAGTCCCCCCTGCCAGGTTTCAGCTCTACGGGCGCCAGCGCCAACTGCGGCGTCTGCGATTCGGTGGCGACTTCGGCAATCGCTATCGACGGTGCCACGGCCGACGAGCCGACGATCACGTCGACATGGTCCTCCGTGACCAGCTTGCGCGCCATGCGCGTGCCGGTCGCCGGGTCGGAGGCATCGTCTACCACCACCAGGCGCAGCTTTTCGCCGCCGATCGAATCCGGATAGAACGCCAGCGAGTTCTTCTGGGTGATGCCGAGCGACGCCGATGGCCCCGTGGTCGACAGGCTCACGCCGACGACAATCTCGGCATGGGCGGCACTGGCAAGCAGCAGCGCGGCGGCGGCGCAGATGGTGCGGCGGATGGTCATGGTCACCTCTTCTTTTCTGGTCGATGGTTGGCGGTGGTTCAGGCCGGTGTGCGGGCGCGGCCAGGCATGGGCGGCTGCTCGCGCAGCGATTGCGGATCAAAACCGGCCAGCTTCTTGTAGCGCATGGCAATGGCTTCCAGCTCGGTGCGCGGTATCACGTCCTCGATGCGGGCAAAGCCTTGCGGCGCGCGTTCGTGTGCCAGCTGCATGACCTGCTCCGGACCATTCAGGCGATTGCGCAGCACGATGCCGGCGGTGCGCGGCAGACGGTCGGCTTCATATTCGCGCAGGGCGATGGCGGTGTCGCGCGTGGCGAGCAGGCAATCCACCAGCGCGCGCGCATCGAGAATGGCCTGTGCGCTGCCGTTCGAGCCGATCGGGTACATCGGATGCGCCGCGTCGCCGAGCAGCGTGACGCGGCCGAATGTCCAGCGCGGCAGCGGGTCCTTGTCGACGAGCGGAAACTCGTACACCGCCTGCGCACCGTCGATCAGCGCGGGAATATCGATCCAGTCCCACTTCCAGTCGGCGAAGGCGCTTCGGAAGATCGCGCGGTCCACCTCGCGGTTCCAGTCGCTGCGTGGGGGCGCCTCGTCGGGCACACGCAGTTCTGCGATCCAGTTGATGCGCGAGCGGCCCTGCTGGCGCAGCGGCTCGGAGATCGGATAGGCGACGAACTTCTGGTCCTGGTGACCCGCCATGAACATCGTGCGGCCATCCAGGTACGGCGCCGCTTCGGTCACGGCGCGCCAGAGCATGCGGCCCGCAAAGCGCGGCGCATCGCCAGTGGGGTAAAACTGCCGCCGCACCGCGGAATGGATGCCGTCCGCACCGACCAGCACATCGGCCGACGATTCGACGATGGTGTCATTGGTGCGATCGCGCAGCGTGAAGCGCACCGGGCCACCCTTTTCTGCGGTCGACTGAATCGCCTCGAAGCTGTGGCCCAGGCGGATGCAATCTGGACCGAGGCGTTCCGCGACGGCGTCGGCCAGTGCCATCTGGAATTCACCGCGGTGGATGGAAAACTGCGGCCAGTCGTATCCCGCCGCCAGCCCGCGCGGCTCATGCCAGATCGGTTGGCCAAAGCGGTTGTAGTAAGCCAGCGCGGATGTGCGGATGGCCAGCGCCCCGAGCGTGTCTTCCAGGCCGAGCTCACACAACTGGCGCGCCGCGTGGGGCAGCAGGTTGATGCCCACACCCAGCGGCCGCAACGTCTGCACCGCTTCCCACACCTCGACCTCGAAACCCTGGCGCTGCGCCATCAGAGCGAGCGTGAGGCCGCCGATGCCCGCGCCGATGATGGCGATCTTCATGGCTGTCTCCGTAAAATTTGTTGCAGTCTATAACGAATTTCGGCGCAGTCCAGCGGTGATGCGCTCAGGACAATCCCTAGACAGAAGCGATCGCGATGCATGGGCCGCTTGACGCTCCGCGAGATATCACAGCACTATCACGCGACTTTTTTGGAGATCCAACGCGCGCCGGATCCCTCACGTCTTGGCCGGGTGCCATCACGCCCGTCGGGCATGCCCCGGAGGGCGCCAAGCTCACCCGGCCACGTCGGGATCGAGCGCCGCGGCCAGGCGAGCTGCTCGGCAAGGCCAGACTCGGCTGGCTGAAGCGCCCCACCCAACGGAGCCTCACAGATGATGACCCCCCGCCCGAACATGATCCGCTCGCTGGCCGCCGACCTGGCCGCCGGCCGCACCACCAGCGTCGCGCTCACCGAGGCCGCGCTCGAGCATGCAAAGCGCCATCGCGCCGCCGGCGGGTCCGCGTATGTGAGCCTCGATGCGCAGGCGGCGCTCGCCATGGCACGCGCTGCCGATACCGCCCGTGCAGCGGGCAACGTACCGTCGCTGCTGGCCGGGCTGCCGGTCTCCATCAAGGACTTGTTTGACGTGGCCGGCCAGGTCACGTCCGCGGGCTCGCGTGCGCTGGCGCACCAGCCGCCGGCAACGGCGGATGCCGCAGCGGTGGCCCGGCTGCGCGCCGCGGGTGCCGTGCTGCTCGGCCGCACCAACATGAGCGAATTCGCATTCTCCGGCCTCGGGCTGAACCCGCACTACGGCACGCCGCGCACCCCGGTGGACGGCACACGCGTGGCCGGTGGCTCCACCTCGGGCGGCGCGGTGACGGTGGCAGGCGGCATGGCCGTCGCCGCGCTGGGCACCGACACCGGCGGCTCGATCCGCATTCCGTCTGCGTTCTGCGCGCTCACAGGCTTCAAGCCCACCGCGCGCCGCGTGCCGATGACAGGCGGCGTACCGCTGTCCACTTCGCTCGACTCGGCCGGGCCGCTCGCCAATTCGGTCGACTGCTGCGCCATCGTGGATGCCGTCCTGAGCGGCGAAACGCTGGATTCCGAGGCGGTACCGCTGGCAGGCTTGCGCCTCGGCATCACGCAAGACTACGTGGGCGCGGACGTCGACGACACGGTGCACACGGCGTTCTGCCGTGCCGTGGAACGACTCGAACGCGCCGGCGCGCGCATCGTGCGCTTTGAGTTCCCCGAACTGCTCCAGTTGCCCGACATCAATGGCGGTGGCGGATTGACGGCGGCGCAGGCATGGGCGTGGCACAGGCCACTCCTGGCGCGCGCCGAAGCGCAGTACGACCCGCGCGTCGCCGCGCGCATCCGCCGAGGCGAACAGATGAGCGCCGCCGCATACATCGACGTGATGGAGGCGCGCGCCCGCATGATTGCCATCGCGCGCAAACGGCTCGGCAACCTCGACGCGTGGCTGATGCCGACCGTGGCAATCGTGCCGCCCGAAGTTGCGCCACTGGAAGCCGACGACGCCCAGTTCTTCCGCACCAACGCGCTGGCGCTGCGCAATCCGAGCGTGATCAATTTCCTGGACGGCTGCGCGCTGACCCTGCCCGTCCACGCCGTCGGCGAACTGCCGGTCGGCCTCTCGCTGTGCGGCCTGGCCAATGACGATGCACGCATCCTGCGGGTGGGCCGGGCAGTGGAAGCGGCGTTGCGCTGACCGGCTGACAAGCGCACTCGAACGCACACGCCGTGACGGTTTGGCCGTCGCCTGCCCATGCGGCGCCCGGCATCGGCGTTACGGGCGACCGATCCGCCGGCAGCCAAGCAAGCCAGGGAGGTGCCGCTGCCGGCGATTGCTACCCCGCCACCTTGTAGCCGATGCGCAAACCACCCCAGTGCCGGCCCTTCACATAGATGGGCGCGGACACGTCCTTCATCATCGCGAAGGTACCGTTGCCCATGTCGCGACGGTATGTCTGCAGCAGGAAGGCTTCGGTGTTGCGCGCTGCACCCAGTCCGGTGCGGTCGGCAAACACCCGGCGGTTGCGGCTGTTGGCGGCGTTCCATGCCGGATCGTCGCCCTGCGGCTGCGAAAACTGCAGGTTGTGCGTCGGCAGATAACCGTTGGTATCGACCGCCGCGCAAAACACGACGCGCGGGTCGAGCTTGAGCAACGGCTCTTGCACGGCAGGCAGCACGCGATCGGTGAACGGGGTAAAGCGTGCCAGATGCTGCGGCGGGTCGGTATTGGGCATCGGCTGGTATGCGCGGTCAAACAGATCGCCTTCGCTGATGTCGCCGCGCGAGAGCGCCGTCTCGAACAGCGCGCTGATCTTGCGCGCGCCCGCCTGCACGGCGTCGATGAACGGCGTATCGGCGCTCTGCACGCCGGTGGAGGCCGTCAGCCGGATCAGCGTTTCCGAAGACCCGAGCAGACCCGAGAGCTGCTGCTGGGCGCTGTCGATGTTGTGGCTCGATTGCTTCACGCCCTCGGCCATCGCGTCCACTTCATGCGCCAGTGACGCACATTCGGATTCGATGGCGGCCGTGGATTCTGCAATGCTGGTGGCCTCGGCATCGAAGCGCGCGATGGCCTCGCCCGCCACGCCGATCACGGCGCCAATGGCCTGCGTGCCCACATCCACGCGCTGCGCACGCGCGACGTTGGCACTACTGTCTCCGATCAGTCTTTCGGTCTGGCCGGACAAGTCGGCCAGGGTCGTTTCGATGCGCCGGGTGGCGTCGGCGGTCTGGCCCGCGAGCTGCTTGACGGCGCCCGCAACGACCGCGAAGCTGCGGCCCGATTCGCCGGCACGCGCCGCTTCAATGGCGGCGTTGATGGCCAGCAGGTTGGTCTGCCTGGCAATCTGGGAGATCTGCTCGGCTGCCTGCGCCACCTGCACCAATGCCTCGCGCAGGTCGGCGATCTGCCGCTCCATGCTCGCCACGCCGACCGCCAGCTCACGGATGTCATGCAGCGATGCGTCGACCGTGGCACGCGAGCCGCTCACCTCCTCGCTGGCGTGTGAAGCCACTTCGCGGGCGTGGGCCGCCGCTACGGCGATGTCGTGGTTGCCGCGCATCGTGATATCGGCGGCATTGCGCAACTGGTCGAACACCTCGGCCTGACGACGCAGGCGCACGGCCACATCCTCCACGTTGCCGGACACTTCGCAGATGCCCATGCCCACACGGCCGGCCTCCTCGGCAATGCGGGCGACGAGTTCAGGAGAAGCATTCGGGCCACGGCCCCAGGCAAATCGCTTCACGTGTGTTGGTCTCCAATGGATCGTGTTGTTCGGCCGGCACCTTGGGCACCCCTTGAGGGTTTATCGGCCCAGGGGGCCAGGCGCTTGAGCGGCGTCGCCTGCCTTTTCTTGGAGCGGCGGCGCGGTGGCGCCCCGGCGCAGACGTGCCTCGTATGCGGCGGCCGTCATGGGCGCGCCAAACAGGAAGCCCTGCAGCTTGTCGCAGCCGGCCGCCTGCAGGAATTCGGCCTGTTCGAGCGTCTCGACACCCTCGGCGGTGACGGTCATGTCGAGCGACGCGGCCATCGCCACCACCGCGCGCGAGATCACGACGGAATCGCGATGGCGCGGGATCCCGGACACAAACGAGCGATCCACCTTCAGGTTGTCGATCGGAAAGCGCTGCAGATAGGACAGCGACGAGTAGCCCGTGCCGAAATCGTCGATCGAAATGCGGACCCCCAACGCGGTCAGCGCGTCGAGCACCGGAATCACGGCGGCGGTGTCGCGCATGAGCAGACCCTCGGTGATTTCCATCTCCAGCGCCTTGGCGGGTAGTCCGGCCTCGGTCAGACACCGCGTGATGGTCGGCACCAGCGCTTCGCCAAACTGGCGCGGCGACAGGTTCACGGCCACGAAGAAGTCGGGCATGCACGTCGCGCGCCAGTGGGCCGCCTGCCGGCAGGCCTGGGCCAGCACCCATTCGCCGATGTCGCTGATCAGGCCCGCGTCTTCGGCCACGGGAATGAACTCGGCTGGCGACACTTCGCCCAGTTCCGTGCTGTGCCAGCGCAGCAGCACCTCCGCGCCGACGATGTCCATCGACGTGGCATCGACGATGGGCTGAAAGCGCAGCGACATCTCGTCGGCGGCCAGTGCCCGGCGCAGGTGGTATTCGAGCTGGAAGCGCCGCTGCGCGCGTTGCGACAGGCGCGCGGTGTATACGCGGTGTTGGTTGCGCCCGTTGTGCTTGGCGTTGTACATGGCAGCGTCGGCGCAGCGCAGCAGCGTGGCGGCATCGCTGCCGTGCTCCGGATACGCCGCAATCCCGATGGATGCGCCCAGGTAGTACTCGGTGCCGCCCGTCGAGAACGGCTGCGCGATCGCTTCGATGATCCGCGTGGCCAGACGCTCGGCTTCGGCCAGCGAGCGCACGTTGTCGAGCAGCACGACGAATTCGTCACCGCCCAGACGCGCCAGCGTGTCGGTCTGGCGCACGCAGGCCGACAAGCGCTGTGCCACGATCCGCAGCAGATGGTCACCCGCCTCGTGCCCGGCGGTATCGTTGACCTGCTTGAAGCCGTCGAGGTCCAGAAACAGCACCGCCACCTGCTGGCCGTCTTCAGCCGACTGCTCCATGACGGCCTGCATGCGCTGCGAGAAATACGCGCGGTTGTACAACCCGGTCAGCGCATCACGCTGCGCGAGGAAGGTGAGCTGCTGCTGTGCCGCGCGCGCGGGGCCGATGTCGTTGAACGAGATCAGCACCGCGCTTGGCGCATCGTCCCCCGGGCGCACGATCGGCAGCACGTTCTCGTGCACCCAGACCACCTCGCCGTCGACCAGCTCCAGGCCGATGGTCAGCCCCAGCAGGGGCCGGCCGGTGTTCAGCGCCACGTGCGTGGGACGTTCGACGAAGGGAATCTCGCTGCCATCCTCGCGCAACGAGCGGCGCATCAACGTGAGGTGGCTCGAGCCCACCGGCGAGCGGTTGCCCGCACGCAGGATGCGCCGCGCGCTCGGGTTGCACGCGAGGATGGTGCCGTCGGCGGCCTGTACGACGATACCTTCGGTCAGGTTGTCCACGGCGAGCCGGTAACGCTCCTCGCTCTCCTGCAGCTCGCGCGCGATATGGGCCTTCTGGACCGCCACGCCAATGATGTCGGTGATGCCATCGAGCAGACCCATCGCGTCGGCGGTAGGCGCGCGGGGCGCATCGTAATAGATGCCCATGGCGCCGATCATCTGGGCGTTGTCGCCGCGAATGGGGGTCGACCAGCACGCGCGCAGACCAAGCGGCGCCACGAGGTCGCGGTAGCCATCCCACAGCGTGTCGGCGTCGATGTCTTCCACCACCACGCGCTTGTTGAGGAACATGGCCGTACCGCATGACCCGACCGCGGGCCCGAGCTCGAGGCCGATCAACGCTTGCGACAGCGTAGGGGGCAATGACGGCGCCACCGCCTGCGTAATGTGCCGGCTATCGCTGGAGAGCAGCACCGAACAGACGGCGCCGTCATCCAGCAAAGCCTCGACGAGGCGGCATACCTCAGCCAACAGGTCAGGTAGCCGCACATTGCGCGAGCTCATTTCGAGCACGGTCTTTTCGCAGCGCAGCAGCTCCTTGGCGCGCGCGGTCTCCGCGGCAAGCGCCCGGTAATTGGCTTCGGATTCGCGCAGCGCCTGCTCGGCGTGCTTGCGCTGGCTGATATCGCGTGCCACCACCTGGATCGCGGTGCGCCACCCCAGTTGCACGGGCGCGGAGAGCACCTCGACGTCGACGGGCGTGCCGTCGCAGCGCAGCAGGGTCTGCTCGACGGGCGGCAGGCCAGCACTGTGCGTCACCATCCACTCGCGGCGCTGGCGGGCAAGCTGCACGGAGTTGCCATGCACGAACTCGTCCAACTCCCGGCCGACAATATCGCGCGCACTTTCCGCCCCGAACAGCCGCACGCCCGCCTCGTTGATGAAAACGATGATGTCGTCCGCCACGATGTACAGCGCATCCGGCATCTGCCGGACGAGCGCCTCGTAGCGGTCGTCAGCGAGCGGTAGCGGCCGCGTCTCCATGAGATCCGATTCGGAACGGTCAGGCCGCTTTGCAGAAGTGGCGTCCATATGGGTGCGGGCGGTAGGCCCGCCCTTGGGAACTCCCTCTTTCTTCTGCATATCGACCATCGTGTCAGGAAAGTTAAGGCGTTCGGCTACTCTCCCCCCCTTCAGAGTGGGACAAACGGCCGATGTCGCATCGCCCGGCACACCAGTTGCGGCACAATGCCTGCACAACGTCCGCGCACGAGAACGCGGAAATGCGCGCCCGGGCTCACTCCTATTCGCCACATGCAATCGTTTTCGTCTTGTGTCGGCCACATTGCCGGCCTCATCTCGCGCCGCACCTTGCTGGCCGAAGGGCTCGCAGAGGCCGCCGTGCAATTTCGCGATGGGCACATCGTCGCGTGTGATGCCAGCACCACGCGGGGCATGCTCGACTGCGGAGATCTCCTGGTGCTGCCCGGCATCGTGGACCTGCACGGCGATGCATTCGAGCGCGCCGTCATGCCTCGGCCTGGCGTCGCCTTCCCGTACGAGACTGCGCTGGCCGACGTGGACGGCCAGCTGCTGGCCAGCGGCATCACCACTGAATTCCACGGCGTGACGTATTCGTGGGAGGGCGGCCTGCGCGGTGAGGCCTATGCCCTGCGCATGCTCGACACGCTCGACGCCATGCGCCCCCACCTTGGCGCCGAACACCGGATGCACCTGCGCTACGAGCTGCACCACGCAGACGGCGTGGCCAACGCACTGGCCTGGATGCAGGCGGGCCGGGTACAGTTCCTGTCGTTCAATGACCACCTGCCCATGATGCGTGACAAGCTCGGCGATGCACGCAAGCTCGCGCAATACGCCGACCGCGCCGAATGCGATGTCGATGGCTTCCTTGCCCGGCTGAATGCAGCCGCAGCCCATGCCGGCCAGCTCGACGATGTGACCGCCACGCTCGCGCAGGCGGCCCGCCGATACGGCATCCCCATGGCCTCACATGACGAACCGGATGTGGACACGCGCAACGCATTCCACGCACACGGCTGCACGGTGACGGAATTCCCGCTGACCGATGCGGTAGCCCGCGCAGCGCGGGCGCACGGCGGACATGTCGTCTTTGGCGCCCCCAACGTGGTACGCGGCGGCAGCCATCACGGGGCGCCCGATGCAACCGCCATGGTCAAGGCCGGTTTGGGCACCGTCTTGGCGTCGGATTACTACTACCCCGCCTTGCTGGCCGCCCCGTTCACGCTGGCCGAACGCGGCATCGTGCCGCTGGCGCAGGCGTGGGCGCTGGTGGCCGCCAACCCCGCCGAGGCAGCGGGCCTGGCCGATCGCGGCCGGCTCGCCGACGGCCTGCGCGCCGATGCCATCGTGGTGGATGACCGCCGCCCTGGGCTGCCGCGCGTGGTGGCTGCCGTGGTGGGCGGCCGGCTGCGCCACGCAACGGCCCAACTGCCGTTCATCGGCTGACGGCTGACATGAGCGATCTGCAGGCACCGCTGCCAAACGCCTGGCGGTATGCGCTCTACCTGCTGCCGCCGGAGCCGTGGTACGCACTCGGCACGCGCTGGCTCGGCCGCTGTGCCCGGCGCAATGAAGCCATCGCTTCCGAACACCGCCAGCCGCTGGCCCGCGACGCGGGTGTCGATATCGCCACGCTCGACCGCTGGACGGAAGCGCCCCGCCACTACGGTCTGCACGCCACCCTGAAGCCGCCCTTTCGCCTGGCCGGCACGCACACCGTGGATGCGCTGGATGCCGCCCTGCGCCGGTTTGCGGTGCAGCATCGCCCGCTCCCGATCGAACCGGTACTGCAAACGCTGCGGGGCTTCCTCGCGTGGCGCCTGCGCCACGGCGATCCGGCCCGCGACGCCCTTCACGCCTTCGCCGATGCCTGCGTGCGGGAGTTCGACACCTTCCGTGCCCCGCCACCGCCCAGCGAACTTGCGCGCCGACGCCATGCAGGCCTGTCGCCCGCACAGGAGCGTCATCTCCAGCACTGGGGATATCCGTACGTGTTCGACACGTTCACCTTCCACATCACGCTCACCGGCAAACTGGCCCACGGCGAGCAGCTCGCCTGCTACCGCGCCCTGGAGGCCGCCAACGCCGCGCTGCCGCCTACCCTGTCGATCGACCACGTCGCACTGTTCACCCAGGCCGCGCCAGACGCTGCCTTCACGGTGGCGCGCGTCTACCGCTTCGACGGCAGGGTCGAGTGATCGTCCTGCCGGAGGCCCGCGCGCTCAGCGCTTCAGATCGACCACGTCGATCACTTCCGTCTGGCCGTGCTGCTCGACCTCCTGGCGCATCACCACGCCAGCTTCGGGGCAGAACCAGTCGGTAATGCGGGCCACGGTCGGGGCAGGCTCGAGCGACTCGTCGCCCAGACGCAACACGCCCAGCGTGGCCGTGCGCGTGTACCGGATCGGCCGACATTGCAGAACCCCCACCGCCGTGTTCATCGGTTGCGGCGGACCCACCTCCCGCTCCGACACTTCCACCTTGGCATGCTCGGCGCGCATGCGGCCCACCGAGATCCCCAGACGTGGGGACACCACGTCGAAGTCGAAGCTGGATTCGTAGGTGTCGCCGGGCAGCGTGTGCGCCTCGGGGGCCAGACCGGCGCCGTAGAGGAACATGCCGGAAATGGCGGTGCTCACGGTGCCAATCAGATCGGCGTGTTCGCTTTGCGCAAACACGCGGCCATTGATGCTGACGATGCGCGTGACCACACCGGCCTCGTCCACCAGCAGTTGATGCTCCTGCACCGTCTCGATCGGTCTGCCGCCGAGCGCGACGAGGCCCGACTTCGCGTCGATACGCAGCCCGATCTCGCAGCCGTCCTGGATGTCCCGATTGACGTCGTGCAGCTTGAACTCGACGATCATCGGCGTCTTGCCGTTGCCGTCCAGCCGCACCTGGCTGCCGTCATGTACCCAAGAGGCCGTGCACAGGCCGGCCGCACGCGCGGGCAAGGCGAGCCCTGCCGCCCCCGCAACGAGCCAGGCAACCAGCGTCCACAAAGAAAAACGCCGATGCATCTGGCGATGCATCAGCGTCTTTACGGTCCTTAACACGGGCTTACTGCTTGTTCTGACCCTTGCTGTTGGCACCCTGGCTGTAGGGATCGAACTTTTCCCCGGCCTTGGCGCCCTGGGTGTACGGGTCGAACTTTTCGCCCGCCTTGGCACCCTGCGTGTATGGATCGTATTTGCCCTGCGTAACGTTGGCCGGCTGGGCGCCCGGGTTGAGCGCGTTGGCCGTGCTGTCGGCACCTTGCGTGTACGGGTCGAACTTCTTGTTCGCGCCTTGCGTGTACGGATCGAACTTCTCGCCGGCCTTGGCGCCTTGGGTGTACGGGTCGAACTTCTCGCCGGCCTTGGCGCCCTGCGTGTAGGGGTCGAACTTCTTGTCGGTCTGTGCGTGGGCCATGCCGCTGACGGCAGCCACGACAGCGACCGCTGCCACGAGATTGAGACGTTTGTACGGCATCTGAAGCTCCTTTCCTATGGATCGTTTGGGCTGATGGTGCAGCCTCATTTTTGAACGTATCCCGATGCAGCCACCGCTCGATGGCCCTGGCCGCAGCGCCGGGAAACCCCTCTCCTGCCCGTAAGCTATGGCATGCGCCGAGGAAAGTCAACGCACAGGAACTGCATATTTTTTAGGCAGATTGAGACAGATCAGTGATGCTTCCCGGACCCGCTCCTCGGACGGATCGCGCCCGGCCCTGCCACGGCAATCAGTGCCATCGTCAACGCCACGACCGACAGACCCCAGCGCAGGTCGGACCGGTGCGCAATCAGGCCGATGACGACGGGACCGATCAGCAGGCCCACGTAGGCGAAGCGTGCCACCGCCGCAATGCCTTCCGCGGCGGGCACGCCCGGCAGGCGCGAAGCGGTGATGAAAAAGATCGGCACCATGTTCGCCGCGCCCACGCCCATCAGCGCGAAACCCACCAGCGCGGCAGCCGGCGCCGGCCAGAACAGGGCCAGCAGGATGCCGCCCGTGGCCAGCCCACCGCTGGCGCCGAGCACGCGCATGTTGCCCCAGCGCCCGCGCGCGACATCCCCTCCGAAGCGGGCGAGCGCCATGCCGCCCGAGAACGCCGCATAGCCGGCGCTGGCGATGGCTTCTGGCGACTGTGCGATCTCACGCATGTAGACGGTGGTCCAGTCGTACATCGCGCCTTCACCCACCAGGCCGAAGAATGCAAGCAGCCCCAGCACGAACAGCGTGCGCCCCGTGGTGGGGTGCGCGGGTTCGCCTTCTGCGTGTACGTGATCGGGCAGCATGTACGGCCCCGCGCACAGCGCCGTGGCCATCGTGACGAGCGCCATGCCGGCGCAATGCATGGCCGGCGGGACGCCCCATTCCAGCAGCACGCCCCCCACCGCAGCGCCCGTCATGCCGCCCAGGCTGAACATGCCGTGCAGTGACGAGATGATCGGCTTGTGGTGGTTGGCCTCTACCGTGGCAGCCTGCGCATTGATGGCCACGTCGAATCCCGCGTTGGAGATCCCGAACAAGAGCAGCACTGCCAGCAGCGCCGGGTAGCTGGGCATCAGCATGATCAGCGCGGTGACGATGCCGAACGCAATGCCGCCCTGCATGCTCGCGCGCCGCGTGCCGACACGGGCGGCCCAGCGGCCCGCAAACTTCATCGCGACAATGGCGCCGGCCGCCACCATGAACATCGCCAGCGACAGCGACGCCTCGGACAACCCGAAGCGCGCCTTCACCGTCGGAATGTGGATACCCCAGGTCGCAAACGTTGCACCATTGACGAAAAAGAGCGCCATCGTGGCCGCGCGGGCCGATAGGGGAAGCCGGCGTCGCTGCAGGGCACCGGCAGGTTGGACGAGATCGGAAGACATGGGGAACTGCTGAGAAAGGCACGCGCGGCGCCATCTGTCGCGCCGCAAAGGCACCATGCTACCGCGCCATGCTGAAGAACGTATGACGCCAGCAGGCGCATCGTGCAGCGCCGCACGCATGGCGGGCGGGTATGCCGCTTGCGTCACCGCCGTGGCATCCACCGCATCTGGGAGTTCCGCCATGCCCCGCGTCATCTGGAAGGGCGCCGTGAGCTTCGGCCTCGTCCATATTCCCGTCGCGCTGTATCCGGCCACCCGCAGCGACGACCTCGACTTCGACTGGCTCGACCGCCGCACCATGGACCGCGTCGGCTACAAGCGCGTCAACAAGGCCACCGGCAAGGAAGTGCCGCGCGAGCAGATCGTCCGCGGGTTCGCCTACGAGAAGGACCGCTACGTCATCCTCACCGACGAGGACATCCGCGCCGCCAATCCGGCGTCCACCCAGACGGTCGATCTGCTCACTTTCGTGGACGCGGCGGAGATCCCGTTTCTCTACCTCGATACGCCGTACTTTCTTGCGCCCGACCGGCGCGGCGAGAAGGTCTATGCGCTGCTGCGCGAGGCGATGGCGCGTTCTCGGAAGATTGGCGTGGCCAACGTGGTGCTGCACACCAAGCAGCATCTGGCCGCGCTGATTCCAATGGGGCCGGTGCTCGTACTGCATACGCTGCGCTGGTCCAGCGAAGTGCGCGACTGGTCGGAACTCGACCTGCCTGCCGAGGGCGCCAAGGCGGCCAAGCTCACGGCCCGGGAAATCGGCATGGCCGAAAAGCTGGTCGACGACATGAGCGGCACATGGAACCCTGCGGCGTATCACGACACGTTTCGCGATGACATCCTCGCGCTCGTCGATCGCAAGGTGCGCGAGGGCCGCACGGAGTCCGTCGAGCCGATGGAGACCGAACACGCCGCCCCGCGCACCGACAACGTGATCGACCTGACCGACCTGCTGCGCCAGAGTCTCGCGCGCCGCGGCAGGGGCAAAGGCGCATCGACCGACGACGCGGCGCAGGAGGACGCGCCCGCTCCGCGCAAGCGTGCGTCACGCAAGACCGCCACCAGCACGGCGCGGAAGACGGCCGCCCGCAGGCGCGCATAACCCGCAGGAGCCGACGCCATGCCCCGCCATCTCGCCGACTATCGCCACAAGCGCGATTTCACCCGGACGCAGGAACCAGCCGGCGCGCGCCGCAGGACGGACGAACGCCGCGCCAACGGCACGCTGCGTTTCGTGATCCAGAAGCACGACGCCACGCGCCTGCACTATGACTTCCGGCTCGAGCTCGACGGCACGCTCAAGAGCTGGGCCGTGCCGAAGGGTCCGAGCCTCGACCCCGCAGACAAGCGGCTGGCCGTACACGTGGAAGACCATCCGCTCGACTACGCCGATTTCGAGGGCCATATCCCCGAGGGCCAGTACGGCGGCGGCGATGTGATCGTTTGGGATCGCGGCACATGGCATCCGCACGGCGACCCGCGCCAGGCATACCGCGAGGGCAAGCTCAAATTCGAGCTCGACGGTGAAAAGCTGCACGGCGCCTGGGCGCTGGTCCGCACGCACTTGCGCGACAGCGGCCGGCAGGCGAAGGAGCAGTGGCTCCTCATCAAGGAACGCGACGACGCGGTCCGCCCATCGAGCGACTACGACGTGACGCAAGCACTGCCTGCCAGCGTCATCAGCGGGGAAAACGTCGGCACGGGCCCACGGGACAAGGGCAGGCGCAATCGCACCGCGAGCGCCCGCCCCGAAACAGAAGCGACGGTCCTCCCGCCGGACGGCGCCACGCCGGCCGCGCTGCCGCGAACCCTCGAGCCGCAGTTGGCCACGCTCGTCGATGCACCGCCCGCGAGCGGCGAGTGGGACTACGAAGTCAAGTTCGACGGCTACCGCATCCTCGCGCGCATTGACGGCGGCACGATCCGCCTCTTCAGCCGCAACGGCCGCGACTGGACCGCCAAGCTGCCGCGCCAGGCGCGCACGCTGCATGCACTCGGCCTGCGGGAAGCCTGGCTGGACGGCGAGGCCGTCGTGATGGGCGAGCGCGGCGTGCCCGACTTCCAGGCGCTCCAGAACGCCTTCGAAACCGCGCATGCCGAACAGATCGCCTACTTCCTGTTCGACATCCCCTTCTGTAACGGCATGGACCTGCGCGGCGTGCCCTTGCGCGAGCGGCGCGCGCTGCTGCAGCGCATTCTCGACGCCGCACCGGGTGATCTGGAGCGCGACGCCGTACTCTTCTCCGGGACGTTCAACGCGGCGCCAGACGACCTGCTCGCCTCGGCGTGCAGCATGGCGCTCGAGGGCGTGATCGGCAAACGGTCCGATGCGCCGTATCGGTCGGGCCGCGGCCCCGCGTGGATCAAGCTCAAGTGCGGGCAGCGCCAGGAGTTCGTGATTGGCGGATACAGCGCTCCCAAGGGCAGCCGCAGCGGCTTTGGCGCCCTGTTGCTCGGCGTGGTTGACGATGCCGGCGCGCTGCGGTATGCGGGCCGCGTGGGCACCGGCTTCAACGAGACCAGCCTGCGCGCGCTGCACGATGATCTCGGTGGCCTGAGCACGGCTACGCCGCCGTTTGCCAACCCGCCCACCGGCGCCGACGCACGCGACGTGCAATGGGTCCGGCCCGAGCGCGTGGCGGAGATCGCCTTCGCGGAATGGACCCGCGAGGGCATCGTGCGTCAAGCGGTGTTCCGGGGCTTGCGCGACGACAAGCCTGCGCGCAGCATCGTGCGCGAGACTGCCAGGCAGCCCCGCGCCGCCGCCCGCAAGGAGCATCGCACCGTGAACGCGTCCGCCCCCGAGATCTTGCAACGTCAGCCCTGGCGCAAGGAACGCACGGGTGCGGAACGCATCGCCGGTGTGGACATCACGCACCCGGACCGCATCATCGAAAAGGCCAGCGGCACCGACAAGGCGGATCTTGCACGCTACTACGCGAGCGTGGCGGAATGGATGCTGCCGCACCTGCGCAATCGCCCCGTCTCCCTCGTGCGCGCCCCTGATGGCATCGATGGCGAGCGCTTCTTCCAGAAGCACTCGGCCGCCCTCAAACTGCAAGGCATCACGCAACTCGATCCGTCGCTGGACCCGGGGCATCCGTCGCTGCTGGCCATCGACTCGCCCGAGGCCCTGGTCGGCGCCGTGCAGATGGGCACAGTGGAATTCCATACATGGAATGCGCTGGCCGACCGCATCGAACAACCCGACCGCATCGTGTTCGATATCGATCCCGACCCGGCGCTGCCGTTTGCCCGCGTGATCGAAGCCACCCAGCTCATGCTCGCGCTGCTCGACGAACTGGGTCTGCAAGGGCTCCTCAAAACGAGCGGCGGCCACGGCCTGCACGTCGTCGTGCCGCTTGCGCGCCGCGAATCGGCCGGCTGGGAAGCGCTCAAGACGTTCGCGCAGGCGGTCGTGCAGCACATGGCCAAGACGTTCCCCGACCGCTTCGTCGCCAAGATGGGCCCGCAGAACCGCGTCGGGAAGATCTTCATCGACTACCTGCGCAACAATCGCGGCGCGAGTACGGTGGCCGCCTATTCGGTACGCGCGCGGGTCGGGTTGCCGGTCTCCGTGCCGATCCGCCGGGACGAACTGGCAGGGCTGCAATCGGCGTCTCAATGGACGCTGCGGACGCTGCCGGGCCGCCTGGCGACACTCGATGGCGACCCGTGGGCCGATGGCTCCCACACCCGCCAATCCGTCACCGCGGCGATGCGCAAGCGCATCGGCCTCAATACGTAGGCCCGCCGCCACACGGGGCGGGCTACTCAGGGAATTGGGCAGCGAACATCCGGGTGCTTGTCGGCCGGAGGACCCGGCCGCTGCGTTAACATGCCTGCGTCCGCACTCGGCGTACGCGTGTGCGCCCTTCTCTGCTCCTGCCGATGGCCCGAATTCGTCTGACCCGTTTGCTCAACCTGTCGCGCAGCGCCCTTGCCTGCGCGATGCTGCTCACCGTTGGGGTCACCCCCCTGGCCCACGCCAGGAAAGTCAAGGCACATGCTGCCCATGCTGCCCCGCACGCCACGGCGGCGCAGGTCCGTCAGGCGGCGCTCAACCCGGCCGGGTTGCCGGCCAACGTTGCACTGGCGTTTGCACGCGCGCATATCCCGCTCGACGCGGTGAGCGTGTTCGTGGTCCGCACCGGCAGCGCCACGCCCATCCTGGAATGGAATGCGGATGTCGGCATGAACCCCGCATCGACCATGAAGTTGCTGACCACCTTTGCGGGGCTGGATCTCCTCGGGCCGGATTTCCGCTGGAAGACCTCCGCCTACGCCGATAACGAGCCCCTGAACGGCACGCTGAGCGGCAACCTCTACCTGCGCGGCCAGGGCGATCCCAAGCTGGTTCCCGAAGAGCTCATCAAGCTGGTGAACGACGTACGCCGTGCGGGCGTGGACGAACTTGCCGGCAACATCGTCCTGGACCGAACGTACTTCGAGGACGGCCTGTCCGAAGCGCCGCCGCTCGACGGTGACAGCGCACGCGCCTACAACGTCGCGCCCGATGCGCTGCTGTATTCGTTCAAGACGCTCACGTTCACGCTTGCGCCGGATGCGGGCCACGGTGCGGTCAACATCGACGTGTCGCCGCCGCTGGCGCAATTGCAGATCGACAATCGGCTGCGCGTCACGCACGGCGGCTGTGGCAATTGGAAGACCGCGTCCGACCCCAACATCACGACGCAGACCGACGGCCACGTGCGGGCGAGTTTTGACGGCCGCTATGCCGCCGCATGCGGCGAGCGCGTCTTCAACATCGCGGCGCTCACGCATGCCGACTTCATCTGGGGGGGCTTTCTGGCCCTGTGGCAGCAAGCCGGCGGCACCGTGCGCTTCACCCCCGGCTTGCGCGAGGGCAAGGTGCCAAGGCGCGCCGTGCTGCTGGCCACGCACTACGGCCCGACGCTGGCGGAAGTCGTTCACGACATCGACAAGTATTCGAACAATGTGATGGCGCGCCAGCTATTCCTGACCATCGGCGCGGAGGTCGGCCGCAAGCCCGCGTCGGTGCAGCAGACGACCGATGTCATCAACCGCTGGCTCGCCAAGCAGAATCTGGCGATGCCGGAACTGGTGCTCGAGAACGGCTCGGGCCTGTCGCGCATCGAGCGCATCAGCGCGCGCAACATGGGGCGCCTGCTGCAACAGGCTGATGCCAACCCAAACGGCGGCGTCCTGCGCGATGCCTTGCCCGTGGTGGGTGTGGACGGCACCATGCGCAATCGCCTCACGCGCGCGGGCATTGCCGGCAACGCGGAAATCAAGACCGGCACGCTGAATGACGTACGCGCCATCGCCGGCTACGTCGAAGGCGAAAACGGCGAGCGCTTCGTGGTGGTCAGCATGATCAACCACCCGAACGCGAGCGCCGGCCAGGCCGCGCATGACGCGCTGCTGCAGTGGATCTACCAGGGGGCGCCGCGATGAGCGCACGCAAAGCACTGCTGGGCATCACCGGAACGTCGGGTAGCGGCAAGACGACACTGACGGAACAGCTCATCGCCCGTTTCGTGCGCGACGGGCGCCGCGTAGCGGCCATCAAGCATACGCACCACGGCTTCGATCTCGATTCGCCCGGCAAGGACTCGTACCGCATGCGCGAGGCGGGCAGCGCCGAGGTCGTACTGGTCGGCGGCGAGCGCCTGGTACTGATGCGCGAATACGCCCACGCTCGCGAGCCAGAACTGGACGATGTGCTGGCACTGCTCTCACCCGAGACCGACCTCGTCATCGTGGAAGGCTACAAACGCAGCAGCTTTCCGAAGATCGAGGTCTTCCGCCCATCGCTGGGCCGGGCGCCGCTGTGGCCGGAAATCGGTGGCGTGGTGGCCGTAGCGACTGATGCACCCGAAGCCGTGCCGGTGCCTGCGGGCGTCACCGTGCTGGATCTGAACGATGTCGATGCGGTGTACCGGTTTGCCGTGCAGCAACTCGCGAGCGCACTCGCATGACGCGCCTGTCCTCTGTCACGCTCTGCCTGGCTGCCGTGAGGACGGAACTGCCGTAGCGCCGGTCGAGCGCTTCCGCCACAAACGAAAACGCCCGCTTCACGCGGGCGCTTTACCAGGTGCAACGCCGAGAATCAGTGCACCAGATTGTCTGCAAGCAGGCGCTGCAGCACATTGCTTGCAATCAGGCGGTGGCCACCGGTGGTCGGGTGCACGCCGTCGGCAAACAGATAGGACAGGTCCGAGCCCGTGGCCACCAGCGTGTTGGCCGAGCAGAACAGCGAGCTTCCGTTTGCACTCGGCACCAGCGCGTCGATCTTGGTCGCATCGCAAGCCGGGGTGCTCGTGTTCGCGAAGCCGAACGAAGCGCCGTTCTGGATCACCGCCGTCAGTTGCGAATTGAAGTCGATCACGCGTGCGGTCGTACCCGCCAGGCCGTTCTGCAGCGTGGTGTTGAACGTGCCGACCAGCGAATGCAGAAGCGCCTGCCCTGTTGCGCCACCTGCCACGCCCTGGGGCGTCAGGCTGCTATCCGGCAGGTTGAACACGTACAGCTGCGTCGCGTTCTTGCTGATCATGTCCTTCACATAGCCGACCAGATCCGTGGCCGCCTGCTGGACCTGTGCCGTCGCGATCGCCGGCGTCACACCCGAATTGGGCGTCGCCACCGCGGCAGCCCAATAGAAGATGTCGTTGTTGCCGCCGAACACGAACACCAGGTCGTTATTCCCGTTGAAGGTGTTGTTGCTGGCCGCATAGAAATTGGCAAGCTGCTGCTGAACCGGGTAAGTCAGTGCGCCCGCGCCGCCGTTGTGACCGATACCGTTCGGGTCGGTCACGCGGGAGCCGCCTTGCGCGTAGTCGAAGCAGCCGGGTTTCGGGCAGGTCTGCACCTGGTTCGCATAGCCCATCACGGCCGGCGTGAGCGCCACGCCGAGTTGCGATGCCACGGTCTCCGCCCAGATCGGGCCCGGGTTGGTGGTGAACTTGCCGCCACCCACGGCTTGCGCCACCGGCGTGTAGGTGCCGGCGTCGCTCAGGCTATCGCCGAACACCACCATGCGCTGCACCTTCGCAACGCTGGCGTTACCGCTCTGGTCGGATTCGCCGCCGCAAGCGCTGAGGCCCAACACCAGGGCCGCCGATGCGACGCCCATCCATTGACGCAACTTCATAGTCTGTCTCCCGTATGGAATTCTTCTTGATGTGTGGTGTCGCGGTTCGTCAACCCGCCGCGCACGTTTAAAGCACGCCGAACGACACAAGGCCCAAGTGTAGCGATGTTGGCGGGCGCACGGCGGCCGCACGCCCCGGAAGAATTAGAGGCCGGCTTCGAACGCGGCGGCAGCGCGACGCAGGCGGTCGTTGACGGCCGCCCATGCGGGGATATCGGCTAGGGTTTCTACCCAGATGGCGTCGTATCCGCCACGGTCGAGCTCGCGGAGCAACGCATACAGCGCGTTCGCGTATGCGGCGGGCGTGGCTGGGGCCTGGCGCTGGTCGCAGCCGGCGGGCAACGCCACGGGCGTTCCGAGCCACACAATGCGCTTGCCGGCAGGCAGCGCCGCGACGCGCGCGGGCACGTCCGCCGCCGAGAGCAGGTACAGCGGCGTGCGCGGCGCATAGTGCGCCTTCAGCGTACCGGAGGCGCGCGGCGCGGCCGCATCGGGCTGTGCTGGCATTTCGCCCGTCACGCGTTCGATATCTTCGGGCGTGATCGCGCCCGGGCGCAGCAGGACCGGACCCATGCCCTGGTCCAGGCGGGAGAGATCGACGATGGTTGATTCGATGCCAACGTCCACGCCGTCGCCTTCGAGCACGAACACGGTATCGCCGAACTCATCGCGGACATGTTGTGCCGTGGTGGGACTGACGTGGCCGAACTTGTTGGCCGACGGCGCGGCGATGCCACCACGGCCGCGCTTGAAGCGCGAGAGCAATGCCTGCGCCACGGGGTGCGACGGACAGCGCAGCCCGATGCTGTCCTGCCCGCCCGCCACCGCTGCGGGGATATGTGGCGCACGTTTGAGGATCAGCGTCAGGGGCCCGGGCCAGAACGCCTCGATGAGTTGCAGCGCAATGCCGGGCACGTCGTCGGCCCAATAGGAAATGTCGGCCCCGTCGACCACGTGAACGATCACCGGGTGATTGGACGGCCGCCCCTTGGCAGCGTAGATCCGGGCGATCGCCTCCGGGTTCTCGGCGTCGGCGCCGAGGCCGTAGACCGTCTCGGTCGGAAACGCGACCAGTTCACCCGCCTCCAGTCGGCGCGCCGCCTCATCGAGACGTTCGCGCGACGGCATGACGTAGGACGTGGTCGGCTTGTGCATGGCGGGGCTCGCGGTCAATCCGGCTGCAAGCCGAGCACGTGCGCGGCATGGCGGAACGCCTCGTCCACGACCTCGGGCGAGGTGCCGACGCAGTTCACGTGACCCATCTTGCGGCCGGGGCGCGCGTCGGCCTTGCCGTACAGGTGGACCTTGGTACCGCTGTGGCACATGACCTCCTGCCATGCAGGCGTGCGTTCCAGGCCGTATTCGAACCACACGTCGCCGAGCACGTTGAGCATGCGGCCCGGCGAGTGCTGGCGCGTGCTGCCCAGCGGCAGGCGAGCCATGGCGCGCACCTGCTGCTCGAACTGGCTGGTCTCGCACACGTCCATGGTGATGTGGCCGGAATTGTGCGGACGCGGCGCCATTTCGTTGGCAACGAGCGAGCCGTCCTGCAGCACGAAGAATTCAATGCAAAGCACGCCGACGTAGCCCATCTCTTCGGCGACCATCGCCGCGGCGGCGCGGGTGCGCGTGGCAATGTCGTCCGACACGCTGCGCGAGGGCATGATCGTTGAAAACAGGATGCCGTCACGGTGTTCGTTCTCGGCAAGCGGCCAGGTGGCGGTCGTGCCATCGGCGCCGCGCGCGGCCAGCACCGACACCTCGTACGCCAACGGCAGCATCTTCTCCAGCACGCACGGCACGTGCTGCATGGCGCCCCAGGCAGCGCGCAGTTCTTCCACCGTTGAGACACGCGCCTGGCCCTTGCCGTCGTAGCCCATGCGGGCAATCTTCAGGATGCCGGGCAGCAGGTCGGCGGGCAGTTGTTCGATATCGGCTTCGTGCTCGATCACCCAGCTCGGCGCGGGGTGGATGCCGGTGCGTGCGGCACACAGCGCGAAGAATTTCTTCTCGGCGATGCGGTTCTGCGCGATCGATACGCAGTTGGCACGCGGCGCAACGAACGCGCCGAGCTGCTCAAGCTTGTCGAGCGCTTGCGCGGGCACGTTCTCGAACTCGGTGGTGACGGCCGGGCACAGCGCGGCCATCTCGGCCAATGCGGCTTCATCGGTGTAGCCGGCGCAGAGATGGCGCTCGGCGATGGTGCCAGCGGGGCTGTTCGGGTCCGGGTCGAGCACGCAAACCTTATAGCCCATCGCCTGTGCGGCGTGCGTGAACATGCGGCCGAGCTGGCCACCGCCGAGCATGCCAAGCCAGGCATCGGGCAGGATCGCGTTGGGAACGTTCAGCGCGCGGGATTCCGCGGTGTGGGCTTGCGCCAGGCGCGGGTTCAGGTCGTCGGCCATGAATCGGGTCGTAGGTTACTTAAGCGCCATGCACGGGGAGCGTCATGCCGCGCGCGACTTCGGTCTGCTGGGCGCGGAAGGCTTCGAGCTTGTCGGCAAGGGCCGAGTCGGTGGTGGCGATGGTCGCGATGGCAGCCAGCGCTGCATTGGCCGCACCCGCCTCGCCAATCGCGAACGTCGACACCGGAATGCCCTTGGGCATCTGCACGATGGAGAGCAGCGAGTCTTCGCCGCGCAGGTACTTGGACGGCACCGGCACGCCGAACACCGGCACGATCGTCTTGGCGGCGATCATGCCCGGCAGATGCGCCGCCCCACCAGCACCGGCGATGATGGCGCGCAAACCCCGGCCGCGTGCGGCTTCGGCGTAACGGAACATGTCGTCCGGCATGCGGTGCGCCGAGACGACCTGCGCCTCGAACGGAATGCCGAACTGCGTGAGCATGTCGACGGCGTGGCGCATCACTTCCCAGTCGGAACTGGAGCCCATCACCACGCCAACGAGCGGAGCGGATTGCTGTGCGGTCATCGTCATCGCTCCGGTTTAACGCAGGGATTCGCCGGTCAGGCGGGTCAGCGCTTCGCGGTACTTGTCGGCGGTTTTTTCGATCACGTCGGCGGGCAATTGCGGTGCCGGCGCAGTCTTCGGCCACGGCTTGCCATCAATGCGCACGGCTTCGAGCCAGTCGCGCACGAACTGCTTGTCGAACGACGGCGGGTTCGTGCCGACCTGGTACGAATCGGCCGGCCAGAAGCGCGACGAGTCTGCGGTGAGCGCCTCGTCCATCAGCGTGAGCGTGCCGTTTTCGTCCAGGCCAAACTCGAACTTGGTGTCGGCAATGATGATGCCGCGCGTGGCGGCAAAGTCGGAGGCTTCCTTGTACAGGCGGATGCTCACGTCGCGGATCTGCGCGGCGAGGTCCGGGCCGATGCGGCGCTCGACTTCATCGAAGGAGATGTTCTCGTCGTGCTCGCCCATCTCCGCCTTGGCGGCGGGGGTGAAGATCGGTTCGGGCAGCTTTTGCGCGTTCTGCAGACCAGGGGCCAGATTCACGCCGCAGACGGCGCCGGTCGCTTGGTAATCCTTCCAGCCGCTGCCGGCCAGGTAGCCGCGCACCACGGCTTCCACCAGGATCGGCTTCAGGCGCTTGACCACGATCGCGCGGCCGCGCACCTGGTCGACTTCATTCGGGGCCACCACGGTTTCCGGGGCGATGCCCGTCTCGTGCGTCGGCACGATGTGGCGCAGCTTGTTGAACCAGAAGTCCGACATCTGCGCAAGCACACGGCCCTTGTCCGGAATCGGCTGGCCGAGAATCACGTCAAACGCCGAGAGGCGATCGGTGGTGACCATCAGCAGCTTGTCGTCGCCGACAGCGTAGTTCTCGCGCACCTTGCCACGGCCGAGCAACGGCAGGCTGGTGATCGACGATTCGTAAAGGGCGGAGGATGAAGGGGTGGCGGACACGGCGGAACCCGGGAGGAGATAAGAAAACGTGGAAGGCCAGCATTATACGTGGCCCATGGGGTAGCCCATGCAATGCAAAACGGCTGGCGCAGTGCCAGCCGTTTGCTAAATGTGACGCGAAATGCTTATTGCACCACTTGCGCCAGATCGCCGCTTTGGTACTTCTGCGCCATCACCGACAGGCCGATCGGCTTGATCTTGCCGGCCTGGCCTTCGCAGCCGAACTGGATATAACGCGCCTTGCAGATCTGCTTGGCGGCTTCGCGCGCCGGCTTCAGCCATTCGCGGGCGTCGAACTTGTCCGGGTTTTCGGCCAGGAACTTGCGCACCGCGCCGGTCATGGCCAGGCGGATGTCGGTGTCGATGTTGATCTTGCGCACGCCGTACTTGATGGCTTCCTGGATTTCCTCGACGGGCACGCCGTAGGTTTCCTTCATCTTGCCGCCGTACTGGTTGATGATGGCCAGCAGTTCTTGCGGCACGCTCGACGAGCCGTGCATCACCAGGTGGGTGTTCGGGATGCGCGCGTGGATTTCCTTCACGCGGCTGATGGCGAGGATGTCGCCGGTGGGCTTGCGCGTGAACTTGTAGGCGCCGTGGCTGGTGCCGATGGCGATGGCCAGCGCGTCCAGTTGGGTCGCCTTGACGAACTGGGCAGCCTCTTCCGGATCGGTCAGCAGGGACGAGTGGTCGAGCTTGCCTTCCGCGCCGTGGCCATCTTCCTCACCGGCCATTCCGGTCTCAAGCGAGCCCAGGCAGCCGAGTTCGCCTTCCACGGTCACACCAACCTTGTGGGCCATCTCGACCACGCGGCGGGTGACGTCGACGTTGTAGTCGAAATCGGCCGGGGTCTTGCCGTCTTCGCGCAGCGAGCCATCCATCATGACCGAGCCGAAGCCCAGGTCGATGGCGCCCTGGCAGATGGCCGGGCTTTGGCCGTGATCCTGGTGCATGACCAGCGGGATCTCCGGATAAGCCTCGACAGCGGCCTGGATCAGGTGCTTGATGAACGATTCGCCGGCGTATTTGCGGGCGCCTGCGCTGGCCTGCAGGATGACCGGTGCGCCGGCTTCCTTGGCAGCTTCCATCACAGCCTGGACTTGCTCCAGGTTGTTCACGTTGAATGCCGGCAGGCCGTAGCCGTTTTC
>JAGWNU010000190.1 GCA_028871175.1 Burkholderiaceae bacterium
GGCTCGGCAGATACATGTCGACCGACAGCGGGCCAACGGCCGTAAGCGCGCCGAGCAGCAGAAGCCAGCCGGGGATAGGGCCGGGCAGGCGAGAACGTCCGGGAGCAGGAGCAGTCATGGAAGGCAGGACAACGCGGCAGCGCAGTGGCGACTGATCGCGGGGCAAACTGCGCACTGTAGCCTAAAGAGATCCCCTACGCCGAGGCACCGGGCCGGTGCATATCGTGGCAAACCCGCCGGATTCGCCCCACGCGGGGGACGCGCCTGCCACCTGCATACCGCGGCATGACAAGCTGCAACCCCGTCAATCGAGCCGCTCGTCCCGGCACGGGATTTGCACGCTGCCAGCCCTTGTACGAGACAGGCGCAGACCGGCTGAAATCGCGGTCCGATGCAATGCCCGAAGCTATAATTCGCGGCTGATGGCAAGCATCACATTGCGATGATGATTGCTGCGATGCGTCGAGGCGAACCTGCATCGGCACCGCAATCTGTGAAGTGTCGTCAACGCAAATAAGAGACCGCCTCCGTTGCGCATCCGCACGGTGAGCGGCACGGAAACCACGAGCCAACCTGTTGTGACACCACTCCCACCACGCCTGTCGCTGACGGGCATGACCAAGCGCTACCCGAGCGTGGTCGCCAACGACGGCGTCAGCCTGACTGTCGCGCCGGGCGAGATCCATGCCGTGCTGGGCGAAAACGGCGCCGGCAAGTCGACGCTGATGAAGATCATCTTCGGCGCCGTGCAGCCCGACGCCGGCGAGATGCTGCTCGACGGCCAGCGCGTCGAGATCGCCAATCCGCACCAGGCCCGCGCGCTGGGCATCGCCATGGTGTTCCAGCACTTCTCGCTATTCGACACGCTCACGGTGGCAGAGAACATCCTGCTCGGCCTGCCCGCTGGCACCGACCTGCGCGACGTGGCCGATCAGGTGCGCAGCACGGGCGAGAAATACGGCCTGCCGCTGGAGCCGCATCGCCATGTGCACACGCTGTCCGTCGGCGAGCGCCAGCGCGTGGAAATCGTGCGCGCGCTGCTCACCAAGCCGCGCCTGCTGATTCTTGACGAGCCAACCTCGGTGCTGACGCCGCAGGCCGTCGAGAAGCTCTTCGTCACGCTGCGCCAGTTGGCGGCAGAAGGTACGAGCATCCTCTACATCAGTCACAAGCTCGACGAGATTCAAGCCCTGTGCCACGCCGCCACGGTGATGCGCATGGGCAAGGTCACGGGCGTGTGCGACCCACGCCAGGAAACGGCCGCTTCGCTGTCGCGCATGATGATCGGTGGCGAGCCGCCGCGCGAATTGCGCCCGCAGACCACGCCGGGCGAGGTGCGCATGGAGGTGGCCGGCCTGTCGCTGCCCAAGTCGCACGCCTTTGCGACGGAACTGCGTGACATCGCCCTGCAATTGCGCAGCGGCGAGATCGTCGGCATCGCGGGCGTCTCGGGCAACGGGCAGCAGGAACTGCTGGCCGCCCTGTCGGGCGAAGACACCCGCGCCTCGGCACAGACCATCAGCATCGGCAACGAGCCGGTCGCCAAACTCGACCCACGTGCGCGTCGCAAGCGGGGGCTGTCATTCGTGCCGGAAGAGCGCCTGGGGCGCGGCGCCGTGCCATCGCTGTCGCTGGCCGCCAATACGCTGCTGACGCATCAGCGTGCGCCGCAGGTGCTTGGCGGGCTCATCGACAAGAAGGCTGCCGCCAAGCTGGCTACCAGCATCATCCGCCGCTTTGGCGTGAAGGCCGGCGGCCCGGACGCATTGGCCAAAAGCCTGTCGGGCGGCAATCTCCAGAAATTCATCGTCGGCCGCGAAATCGAATGCGCGCCGCGCGTGCTCATCGTCGCGCAACCTACCTGGGGCGTGGACGTGGGCGCGGCGGCGCAGATCCACAACGAAATCCTCGCGCTCAAGGCGGGGGGCTGCGCCATCCTCATCGTGTCGGAAGAACTCGACGAACTCTTTGCGCTGTGCGATCGCCTGCACGTGATCGCCAACGGGCGCCTCTCCCCTTCCACCCCCACGCACGCCACCGACCGCGAACAGATCGGCCTGTGGATGAGCGGCATGTGGGACAAAGCGTCGGCGCCGGCCGCTGCAAGCTCGGAGGTGGCTCATGGCTGACGTCATGCATGGCAGCCGCCTGGCGCTGCCGGTTTCGCTCGAGCTGCGCGCCATTCCGTCGCGCACCATGGCCTATGCCTCGCCGCTGATCGCGCTGGTGCTGACGATGGTGTTCGGCCTGCTGCTGTTCGCGTTGCTGGGCAAAGACCCGGTGGCGGGCCTGCGCGTGTTCCTGGTCGAGCCGCTGGCCAGCAAACGCACGATTGGTGAAGTGCTGCTCAAGACCGTGCCGCTGGTGCTGTGCGCGCTCGGCTTGTCGGTGTGCTATCGCGCCAACGTGTGGAACATCGGCGCGGAGGGGCAGCTCATCGTCGGCGGCATCTTCGCGGCGGCCACGATCATTTACTTCGATACGCCCACGCCCGCCATCCCCGGCGGCTTTGCGCTGGTGCTGGCCGTCGTTGCCGGCCTGATCGGCGGGGCACTGTGGGCCGCCATTACCGCGCTGCTGCGTGATCGCTTTCATGCCAACGAGATCCTCGTCTCGCTCATGCTCACGTACATCGCGCAGTTGCTGCTGCTGTACGTGGTCAACGGGCCGTTGAAGGACCCGAACGGCATGAACTTCCCGCAGTCGATCGTGTTCGACAGCGCATTTGTTCTGCCGACGCTCGTGGCCGGCACGCGTCTGCACGTCGGCTTTCTGTTCATGCTGGTGATGACGGCGGCGATGACGTTGTTCGTGTTCCGCAGCTTTGCGGGTTACCGGCTGCAAGTGGGTGGGCTGGCACCGCAGGCGGCGCGCTACGCGGGCTTCTCGTCGCGTGCGGCGCTGTGGACAGCGCTGCTGGTGTCGGGCGGCCTGGCAGGCATTGCCGGCGCCTTCGAGGTCACGGGCCCGATCGGGCAGCTGCTGCCGTCCATTTCCCCGGGCTACGGCTTTGCCGCCATCGTGGTGGCATTCGTCGGTCGGCTGAATCCGGTTGGCACCGTCCTGGGCGCGATCGTGATGTCGCTGTTCTATATCGGCGGCGAGCTTGCGCAATCGCGCCTGGGCCTGCCGTCGGCCATTACCGGAGTGTTCCAGGGCATGCTGCTGTTCTTCCTGCTCGCCTGCGACACGCTCATCGAATACCGCCTGCGCTGGCGCGCGCACCACTGATATGGAAAGTCTTGCTCCCCTGATCGCCGCGTCGATCAACGCCGGCACCCCGCTGCTGCTGGCCGCCCTGGGCCTCTTGATGAACGAGCGCTCCGGCGTGCTCAACCTTGGCGCCGAGGGCATGATGCTGGTGGCCGCCGTGGCGGGCTTCATGGTCGGCTACCAGACGCAGATTCCGCTGCTAGGCTTTGTCGCAGGCGCGGTGGCTGGCATGGTGATGGCCGCGCTGTTTGCGTGGCTCGCGCTCGTGCTGGTCACCAACCAGGTCGCCACCGGTCTCGCCTTGTCGATTTTCGGCTCAGGTCTGTCGGCCTTCATGGGCCAACGCTTCGTCGGCATGTCGCTGCCGGCCCAGGCGCATGGCATCCCCGGGCTGGAGTCGATCCCGTTCTTTGGCCCGGCCCTGTTTGCGCACCACTGGATGGTCTATTTCAGCCTGCTGCTGTGCGGCGCCATCGCGTGGTTCCTGTTCAGGACGCGCGCCGGGCTCACGCTGCGCGCGATTGGCGAATCGCCTGAATCGGCGCATGCGCTGGGCTACCCCGTGCGCACCATCCGCTTTGGCGCGCTGCTGTTTGGCGGCGCATGCTGCGGGCTGGCCGGCGCATACCTGTCGCTCGTCTACACGCCAATGTGGGTCGAAAACATGGTCGCCGGCCGCGGCTGGATTGCCCTCGCGCTGACCACCTTTGCGACCTGGCGGCCCATGCGCATCCTGTTCGGCGCGCTGCTGTTTGGCGGTGTGACGATCCTGCAGTTCTACCTGCAGGGGATGGGCGTGTCGGTGCCGTCGCAGATTCTGTCGATGGCGCCGTTTGCCGCAACCATCGTCGTGCTGGCCATCATCTCGCGCAATCCGGATTGGATCCGCCTGAACATGCCGGCATCGCTTGGCAAGCCGTTCCGGCCCGGCTCTGCCTGAGCCGGCTGCACGCGGATTTTCTTTGCTTCAACACAGTCAACGAGCCACACAACAGGAGAAATCGATGAACGTTACCCGCAGGATCACGCTGGCCGCCCTGGCCGCCGGTGCTGCCCTGACCTTCTGGGGTTGCGGCAAGTCCAATGACGGCGCCGGCGACAAGACCGCCGCCCCGGCCGCTTCCTCCGCGCCCGCAGCGACCGCCCCGGCTCCGGCAAACGAGCCGCTGAAGGTCGCATTCGTCTACGTCGGCCCCGTGGGCGATGCAGGCTGGACATACGCCCACGACGCCGGCCGCAAGGAAGTCGAGGCCAAGTTCGGCAACAAGGTGAAGACCACCTACGTCGAGAGCGTGCCCGAGAGCGCGGCCGACGCTGAACGCGTGTTCCGCGACCTGGCCACCCAGGGCAACAAGGTCATCTTCGGCACCAGCTTCGGTTTCATGGAATCGATGCTCAAGGTCGCCAAGGAATTCCCCGACGTGAAGTTCGAGCACGCCACCGGTTTCAAGACCGCAGACAACCTCGGCCAGTACGACGTGCGCACGTATGAAGGCGCGTACCTGGCCGGCGTGGTGGCCGGCAAGATGAGCAAGTCGGGCAAGCTGGGCGTGGTGGGTTCGGTGCCCATCCCCGAGGTGATCCGCAACATCGACTCGTTCACGCTGGGCGCGCGCAGCGTCAACCCGAAGGCCACCACCCGCGTGGTGTGGGTCAACAAGTGGTTCGATCCGGGCAAGGAGCGCGAAGCTGCCACCACGCTCATCGGCCAGGGCGTCGACGTGCTGATGCAGAACACCGACTCCGCCGCCGTGGTGCAGACCGCGCAGGAGAAAGGCGTCTATGCGATCGGCTGGGATAGCGACATGAGCAAGTTCGGCGAGAAGGCCCACCTGGCCGCCTCGATGAACAAATGGGGCGTGTACTACACCAAGGTGGTCGGCGACGTGCTCGACAACAAGTGGAAGCCGGAAACCGTGTGGTGGGGCCTGAAGGAAGGCGCAATCGATCTGGGCGCGTACAACGCCGTGGTACCGGAAGACGTGAAGGCGCTGGTTGAGACCCGCAAGAAGGGCATCATCGACGGCTCGGCACCGATCTGGAAGGGTCCGCTCAAGGACAACACCGGCAAGGAAGTCCTGCCTGCCGACAAGGTCGCCGACGACGGCTTCCTGCACGGCATCAAGTTCTACGTCGAAGGCGTGGAAGGCAAGATTCCGGGCTAAGTTCTACCCGTTGAGGCAAAAAGCCGGCACCTCGCAAGAGGGCCGGCTTTTTTATCGCTGCTTGCCACATTGAAATCGGTGCGTCGTACCCAAGCTGATAAGCTGGTTTGCCGGTCAAGCACCTGCATGTGATCCTCGCTTTTCACCCAGGAGCCCACGATGTTCGGACGCCTTTTCCGCCTGTGGAGCGTCGTGCGCACTGACGTGCGCCTGCTGTGGTTTGCACTGCGCCATCCGGACAGGCCGTGGTGGCTCGCCCCGGCTGCCCTGCTGCTGGTGGGATATGTGGTCTCGCCGGTCGACCTGATCCCGGATGTCATTCCGGTACTCGGCTGGGTGGACGACATCGTGCTGGTGCCGATTGCGCTGCACATGCTGCTGCGTGCGCTGCCCGACCGCGTGCGCGAGGATGCACGCTTTGCCGCCGCCCGGCGGGTGAAGCCCACCGGGCGCTAACCGCTCTTTACGGCAAAAGGATCGTCGATCCGGTCGTCTTGCGCCCTTCCAGATCGCGGTGCGCCTGCGCCGCGTCGGCCAGCGCGTAACGCTGGTGGATCTCGATCTTCACCTTACCGCTGGTCACGACATCGAACAGGTCCGCGGCCATCGGCTCCAGCAGGTCACGCCGCGCCGTGTATGTCATCAGCGTCGGGCGCGTGATCTTGAGCGAGCCTTTTGCGCTCAGCACGCTGAGGTCAACCGGTGGCACCGGCCCCGACGCGTTGCCGTAGGTGACCATCATGCCGCGCGGGGCTAGGCAATCCAGCGAACCCGTGAACGTGTCTTTGCCGATGCCGTCGTAGACCACCGGCACACCCTTGCCACCGGTGATTTCGCGCACACGGTCGGTAAAGTTCTCGCGTGTGTAGACGATGGTGTGGTCGCAGCCGTGCGCGCGAGCCAGTTCCGCCTTGGCATCGCTGCCGACCGTGCCGATCACCGTGGCGCCCAGCGCCTTCAGCCACTGGCAGGCGATCAGGCCGACGCCGCCCGCCGCCGCGTGGAACAACACCGTATCGCCCGGCTGGACGCGGTAGCTGTCGCGGATCAGGTATTGCGTGGTCATGCCCTGCAGCATCATCGCCGCGCCGGTTTCAAAGTCGATGGCCTCCGGCAGGCGCACCAGGATATCGGCCGGCATCGTACGCACCTGCGCGTAAGCGCCGGTCGGACGGCCAGCGTAGGCCACGCGGTCGCCCGGCTTGACGTGCGTCACGCCCTCGCCCACCGCTTCCACCACGCCGGAAGCCTCCATGCCGATGCCGGCAGGCAGCGGCTGCGGATACAGGCCCGTGCGGAAATACACGTCGATGTAGTTGAGGCCGACGGCATGTTGCCTGATGGTGGCCTCGCCCGGGCCGGGCGCGGGCACGTCGACGTCGACGAGCTGCATCACTTCCGGGCCGCCGGTTTCAAAGATGCGGATGGCTTTTGATTGCGTCATGCGTGGATCTCCTTCGGGTCGGGTTGCACCAGCCGCAGGGCGGACATCACCAGATCGGCGGTCGCCAGGTTGGTGGCACAGGGAATGTTGTGGACGTCGCACGCGCGCACCAGCGCATTGATGTCGGGTTCGTGCGGCTGCGGCGTCATCGGGTCGCGCAGGAAGAT
>JAGWNU010000191.1 GCA_028871175.1 Burkholderiaceae bacterium
CCGGCGCAGATGTGGTTTCCGCCGCGCCGGGCGTGGTGGCTTGTACTACCGGCGTCGGCGCAAAATTCTGGGCGGAATGGTTCGACCCTACCGGATCCAGCAGGAACGTATAGGCGCGGGAGATATGGCCGCTCGCCCAGTTGAGATCGACCAGGACATCGACGAACGGCTCGGCAACGGGCTGGGTGGAACGCAGCCGCACCACGTAATTGCCGTCTGACTGGCGCACCAGCGAGGCACGCAGCGAAGAGACGATTGGGTTGTAGGTCAGGCCGGCGCGCGCGTAAGCGTCGGGGGTTGCCAGCTTGGCAACCAGGTTTTGCGCTTCTTCCGGCGTCACGCCAGTCAGGTCGATTTCGGCCTGCAGCGGCTGCCCAAGATTGGAACGCACGTGCAGCGCCCCGAAGCCAGCCGCCTGCGCAGCGGGCTGGATCAGCAGCAGACTCGCCGCGGCAAACGCGACGGCAGACCAGCGGGGACTGCGATGGGACGATTCTCTCCGGCGGTATTGGCTCACCCTCACCTTCGACTCCGTTATCTTGTAATGTGCAAACGAACTTAACATCAACGAGTTAGCGCAGCAAGTTCACCCAAAAGGTGAAAAGCCGGGACAAGAACCGCCGTCAATTCATCTGAATACGACAAAGTTGGCGAGATTCTGAAGCACCCGACGTACCCCCCGGAATGCGTGTGCTTCAATGTGGCGCTAACCCCTCCCCGTGCCCCGTCCACCCCACCAATGGGCGGACAGCGTTCCGGCCGCTATTGTGTACCAACGTTAAAGCCCGTGGGCGTCCAGATGGCACAACGCCGCGCAGGCCGCGCGGCGTTGGTTGAAAAAGCGCACTTTCTGTTGTCAGGCAGCAACGACCATCGTTACAGGCCCGTCTGCCACCGAAAGCAAACCGAGAGTCACTTATCGAGCAGGATGCGCAACGTACGACGCAGCGGCTCGGCGGCGCCCCACAGGAGCTGGTCGCCGATCACGAAGGCGCTCACATACTCGGGCCCCATGTTCAGCTTGCGCACGCGGCCCACGCCGATTTCCAGGCGACCCGTGATGGAAGCCGGCGTCAGTTCCTTCTCGGTGATGCTGCGATCATTCGGGACCCACTTCACCCACGGGTTGCCCGAGCGGATGATCTGTTCGATTTCGTCGAGCGGCAGGTCGCGCTTGAGCTTGAGCGTCAGGCCCAGGCTGTGGCAGCGCATTGCGCCAATCCGCACGCACAGGCCGTCGACCGGAATCGTCTGCGCCGTGCCCAGGATCTTATTCACCTCGGCCTGACCCTTCCACTCTTCCTTGGACTGACCGTTGTCGAGCTGCTTGTCGATCCACGGGATCAACCCACCAGCCAGCGGCGCCGGGAAGAATTCGGTCGGCACGTCTTCGCGGATGGTCTTGGCAACCTTGCGGTCGATGTCCAGGATGGCGGAGGCCGGGTTGGCCAGCTCATCGGCCACAGCACCGTGGATCACGCCCATGCCCTTGAGCAGTTCGCGCATGTGGTTTGCACCACCGCCCGAGGCTGCCTGGTAGGTCATCGAACTGACCCATTCGACCAGGCCTTCGCGGAACAGACCGCCCACGCCCATCAGCAGGATGGAGTTGGTGCAATTGCCACCGATGAAATTCTTGGTGCCGGCCGCCACCGCATTCTTGATGAGCGACAGGTTGACCGGGTCCAGCACGATCACGGCGTCGTCTTCCATGCGCAGCGTCGAGGCGGCGTCGATCCAGTAGCCATTCCAGCCGGCAGCGCGCAGCTTCGGGAAGACTTCGGTCGTGTAGTCGCCGCCCTGGCACGTGATGATCGTGTCGCATGCCTTCAGCGCTTCGATGTCGTTGGCGTCAGCCAGGGGCGCATCCGTCTTGGCGAATGCGGGTGCCTTGCCGCCAGCGTTGCTGGTGCTGAAAAACACGGTGTCGATCAGGTCGAAATCCTTTTCTTCCTGCATGCGCTGCATCAGCACGCTACCGACCATGCCGCGCCAACCGACGAGACCTACCTTCATGATTGTGAACCTCTAGTGATTTTCCCCGCCTCGGTCGCCCGGCGTGACCGCGCGGGGAAGGCGAACGGGCACGACGGACGATCTACGAGATCGTTTTTTTGGTAATGATTTTCGTGGTCGTGCGAATCTCGACAGGCGTCATGCGAGTGCGCGCGGCGGTGCCCTTGGCGGCAATGGCCAGGGTGCCCAGAATGCCCAGTACGAGGACGGGGAGCGCAATCGAGATCATCTGTAAAAATATACACGATTTGGCGGCCACACAATGCACTGCAACATGTGTCCGCCCAAAAAACGACGATTGCGGTGCCGCGTGTGACGGCACCGCAACGCACGCTTTGATTTACAGGGCAGCGACCACCGCGTCGCCCATCTCCACAGTGCCGACCTGCTTGCAGCCCGGCGTCAGGATGTCACCGGTCCGGTAGCCCTGCGCCAGCACCTTCTTGACGGCAGTTTCAATGCGATCAGCCTGCTCGGCCTTGTTCAGCGAATAGCGCAGCATCATCGCCGCCGACAGGATCGTCGCCAGCGGGTTGGCAACACCCTTGCCCGCGATGTCCGGCGCGGAGCCGTGCGACGGCTCGTACAGGCCTTTGTTGTTCGCATCGAGCGACGCCGACGGCAGCATGCCGATCGAGCCCGTCAGCATGGCAGCCTCGTCCGAAAGGATGTCGCCGAACATGTTGCCGGTAACGATCACGTCGAAGTTCTTCGGCGCCTTCACGAGTTGCATGGCCGCGTTGTCGACGTACATGTGCGACAGCTCGACTTCCGGATATTCCTTGTGCACATCGGTGACGATGTCCTTCCAGAACTGGAATGTCTCGAGCACGTTGGCCTTGTCGACGCTGCACAGCTTCTTGCCGCGCTTGGCGGCAGCCTGGAAGGCGACGTGCGCGATGCGGCGGATTTCCGGCTCGCTGTAGCGCATGGTGTCGAAGCCTTCGCGCGCGCCGGCGAACACACCGTCAGGTGCTGCTCGCACGCCGCGCGGCTGGCCGAAGTAGATATCGCCAGTCAGTTCGCGCACGATCAGGATGTCGAGGCCGGAGACGATCTCAGGCTTCAGGCTCGACGCGCCGGCCAGTTCCGGATAGCAGATCGCCGGACGGAAATTGGCGAACAGTTGCAGGTGCTTGCGCAAGCCGAGGATGGCCTGCTCCGGGCGCAGCTCGCGCGCCAGCGTGTCGTACTTCCAATCGCCCACGGCGCCGAACAGGATGGCGTCAGCCTCCTTGGCGAGCTTGAGCGTGTCTTCCGGCAGCGGATGGCCCTTGGCCTCGTAACCGGCGCCGCCCACCGGGGCGAATTCCATCTCGAAGGGCTCGCCCAATACCTTGAGCACCTTCACGGCCTCGGCGACGATTTCCTTGCCAATGCCGTCACCCGGCAACACTGCAATCTTGGTCATGTAGTTGTCCTTGTTGTTCTGGTATCCGCTCAGCCGACGAGCTTGTGCGCGAGCCACGGCATCCTGGCCAGGCGCTGCGCTTCGTAAGCCTTGATCTGGTCGGCGTAGCGCAGGGTCAGACCGATGTCGTCGAAGCCGTTGAGCAGGCAGTATTTGCGGAACGCCGTGATGTCGAATGGGTACGCCGTACCGCCCGGCGTGACGACGATCTGCTTGTCCAGATCGACAGTCAGCTGGTAGCCGGTAAAGGCTTGCGTCTCGTTGAACAGATGGTCGACTTGCGACTCTGTCAGCACGATCGGCAGCAGGCCGTTCTTGAAGCAATTGTTGAAGAAGATGTCGGCAAAACTCGGCGCGATGATGGCGCGGAAGCCGTACTGCTGCAGCGCCCACGGCGCGTGCTCACGCGAGCTGCCGCAGCCGAAATTCTTGCGCGCCAGCAACACCGAGGCGCCCTTGTAACGCGGCTGGTTCAGTACGAAATCCGGGTTCAGCGGACGCTTGCTGTTGTCCTGCCCAGGCTCGCCGACGTCCTTGTAGCGCCACTCGTCGAACAGGTTCGGGCCGAAGCCCGTGCGCTTGATCGATTTGAGGAATTGCTTCGGGATGATGGCGTCGGTATCGACGTTTTCGCGGTCGAGCGGCGCCACGAGGCCGGTGTGGATGGTGAATTGTTCCATGATTGCTCTCTCTATCCTGCCGCTCAAGCGAGCTTGCGCACGTCAACGAAGTGGCCTTCCAGCGCAGCCGCAGCCGCCATCGCCGGGCTGACCAGATGGGTGCGGCCGCCCGCACCCTGACGGCCTTCGAAGTTGCGGTTGGACGTGGATGCGCAGCGCTCGCCCGGGTCGAGGCGGTCGGCATTCATTGCCAGACACATCGAGCAACCCGGCTCGCGCCATTCAAAGCCCGCCGCCTTGAAGATCTTGTCGAGCCCTTCGCGCTCGGCCTGCTCCTTCACGAGGCCCGAGCCCGGCACGACCATCGCCAGCTTCACGTTCGAGGCAATCCGCTTGCCCAGCTTCTGCACGACCCACGCGGCGGCGCGCATGTCTTCGATGCGGCTGTTGGTGCACGAGCCGATGAACACCTTGTCGATGTTGATGTCGCTGATGGCGACGTTCGGCAGCAGGCCCATGTATTCAAGCGCGCGCTCCATGGCGTTGCGCTTGTTCGGGTCTTTTTCCTTTTCAGGATCCGGCACACGGTCTTCAATGCTGACCACCATTTCCGGCGACGTGCCCCAGCTCACCTGCGGGCGAATCTCTTCAGCACGCAGCTCGACCACCTGATCGAAGTGCGCACCTTCGTCGGAATGCAGCGTGCGCCAATAGGCGACGGCCTGTTCCCACTCCACGCCCTGCGGCGCGAACGGACGACCCTTGATGTATTCGAGCGTGACATCGTCCACGGCGACCATGCCTGCGCGTGCGCCGCCTTCGATCGCCATGTTGCACACCGTCATGCGGCCTTCCATCGACAGTGCGCGGATGGCCGAGCCACCGAATTCCATGGCGTAGCCCGTGCCGCCGGCCGTACCGATCTTGCCAATGATGGCGAGCACGATGTCCTTGGCGGTGCAGCCGCGCGGCAGCGTGCCTTCCACCTTCACGAGCATGTTCTTGCTCTTCTTGGCGAGCAGCGTTTGCGTGGCCAGCACGTGCTCGACTTCCGACGTGCCGATGCCGTGCGCCAGCGCGCCGAATGCGCCGTGCGTACTGGTATGCGAATCACCGCACACGACCGTCATGCCAGGCAGCGTCGCGCCCTGCTCCGGCCCGATCACGTGCACGATGCCCTGGCGCTTGTCGTTCATCTTGAACTGCGTGATGCCGTAGCTGTCGCAGTTGGCATCCAGCGTGTCGACCTGCAGCTTGGAAATCGGATCGGCAATGCCGTGCGACCGATCGGTCGTGGGTACGTTATGATCCGACACCGCCAGGTTGGCGCTGATGCGCCACACCGGGCGGTCAGCGAGCTTCAGCCCTTCGAAAGCCTGCGGGCTCGTGACTTCGTGCAGCAGTTGGCGGTCGATGTAGAGCACCGTCGTGCCGTCTTCTTCGGTATGAACGACGTGGTCGTCCCAGAGTTTGTCGTAGAGCGTCTTGGCCATGATGCGATCCGTGCACAGCGCGCCCGCATGGGCGCCCCGCGCGAGCGATTTCGTGGGGAGTGGACGATTATGCCACCCGGTTTACCGCGCACCGGACGTCACTGGCGAAAGGGGGTTTCGCCATTTCGCGCAGGCAGCACCGACCTGCGGCGCCCAACAAAAAACCCCGCCGGTTTCCCGGACGGGGCTCTTCGGATGAAGCGAACAGCGGCTTAGCGCTTGTCCAGCGTCGGCACTTCGCGCAGGGCAGCACCGTTGAACAGTTGGCGCGGACGACCGATCTTGTACTCCGGATCGGTGATCATTTCTTCCCACTGCGCGATCCAGCCCACCGAACGGGCCAGCGCGAAGATGCACGTGAACATCGAGGTCGGGATACCGAGCGCGCGTTGCACGATGCCCGAGTAGAAGTCGACGTTCGGGTAGAGCTTGCGGCTGACGAAGTATTCGTCTTCCAGCGCGATCTTTTCCAGCTCCATGGCCAGCTTGAACAGCGGATCGTTCTGCAGACCGAGTTCTTGCAGCACTTCGTGGCAGGTCTCGCGCATCAACTTGGCACGCGGGTCGTAGTTCTTGTACACGCGGTGGCCAAAACCCATCAGGCGCACGCCGCTGTTCTTATCCTTGACCTGCTTGATGAACTCGGGAACCTTGTCCACCGTGCCGATCTCTTCGAGCATGTTCAGCGCGGCTTCGTTCGCACCACCGTGCGCCGGCCCCCACAGGCAGGCGATACCGGCAGCAATCGCTGCAATCGGGTTCGTACCCGACGAGCCGGCCAGACGCACCGTCGAGGTGGAAGCATTCTGCTCGTGATCGGCGTGCAGGATGAAGATGCGATCCAACGCACGCTCCAGCACCGGGTTCACCTTGTACTCTTCGCACGGCGTCGCAAACATCATGCGCATGAAGTTGCCGGTGTACGAGAGATCGTTCTGCGGGTAGACGTTCGGCTGGCCGATGTTGTACTTGTAGGCCATGGCCACCAGCGTCGGCAGCTTGGCGATCAGGCGGATCTGCGAAATCTCGCGTTCGCGCGGATCATTGATGTTGGCTGCGTCCGGATAGAACGCGCTCATCGCGCCCACCAGGCCAGTCAGCACGGCCATCGGATGCGCATCGCGGCGGAAGCCGCGCATGAAATATTGCATCTGCTCATGCACCATGGTGTGGTGCATGACCGTGCCGTTGAACTCTTCCTTCTGCTTGGCGTTGGGCAGCTCGCCCTTGAGCAGCAAGTAGCAGATCTCCAGGAAATCGCACTTGCTGGCCAAATCGTCGATGGCGTAACCGCGGTACAGCAGCTCGCCTTTGTCGCCATCGATGTAGGTGATCTTGGAGTTGCACGACGCGGTCGACATGAAGCCGGGGTCGTACGTAAACTTGCCCGTCTGGCCGTACAGCTTACGGATGTCGATCACGTCC